>NZ_JAQMTJ010000182.1:0-22388 GCF_028330815.1 Dolichospermum lemmermannii CS-548 | reverse complement strand
TTTGGAGAACTATTTTTGGCAATGACCGATAATTTATCTTCCAAATGCTTCGCCCCTACTAACAACTGTACGGGCGAAGCATTTGGAGAACTATTTTTGGCAATGACCGATAATTTATCTTCCAAATGCTTCGCCCCTACTAACAACTGACAAATTAAATTGGTGTTACCCAATATTTAATTCCTTGGATAGTTTTTTGTTGTAATCCAAATTTGGGTAAATCATCTTCACTCTGGCTTAAATAAGTCCAATGGGGAAGATCACTAACTACAGTTTGAAACCAACCATTTTCATTTAAAGCCTGTCTTTGGGTTGATGTTGATACTTGTAAATCAATTGCTAATCCCCACAGATGTTGTGACGTACCGGGGGGTGCAACTAAACCGAGAATTTTTGTTTCTTTTCCGGCTTTGACTCTTGCTAATGTTTCACTATTTGCGTATTTATTCCAAAATCTTAAATTAGTGGCAAAATTGCGAAGACAATCACCAGCATAACCTGATTTAAGGGGAATATTTTCTAAACTTTTCGCCTTATTTAAAGCTGCTGCTGCGGTTTTTTGTAAATAACATTCTTGAGTGCCATCTACTAAAGCTATACTCATTGTCTTCTGAAAAGATTTTGTTTCTGATTCGTTATCTAAAATCACTTTTTGTGGTAAATTAATTCCTGACTCTTGATTAATAAATACTGTTCCATAGGAACGTAGTAAAGTATATTCAAAAGTATCATCCTGGGGAATTGTGGGGATTTTTTGGGCAATTGTTGCTAAAAACCGTTGTTGATCATCTAATTTCTGATCGGGAATAAATGGTATATTTATAGATGACTTTGAATTGTCACAAGGTAAGCTGGAATTAGTTAAACATTCCTTGGCAATTTGGGGAGTTATTATTAACTGATCTCGAAAAACTTTATGGACAGAAACCAAGGTAACACTCACAAAAATAATTATAGTTACAAATGCTGCTATTTGCAGAATTGGTTTCATAAAAATATTACTTATTTTGAAAATTTCGATTTCATCATATCCCACAATTTCCTAGAATTTATGTTATTAAGACACAATGTCAGGACTCATATCCCCAACTTCTTCAAGAAGTCAGGGATCTGGTTTTTTGTCACTTGAGGTAAAATTAGTGTGTATAATTATAGGATAAAGTTTATTTGTTAGGTTACAAATAGTTATATTAACAACCTTTACACTTAATCATTTTTAACAAAATATGAAGTTAAAAAACTCCCGCATCCAAACTTTAATTATTTATAGCATACTCAGTGCGATCGCTATCGTGATGCTGTTTCCATTGTTATGGTTAATCAGCACAGCACTAAAATCACCAACGGAAAATATTTGGCAGTCACCACCCCAATTATTACCTAGTCAGCCAACACTAGAAAACTTCTCTAAAGTTTGGCAATTTTTACCATTCGCAACTTATTTATACAACAGTATCCTAGTATCAGTATTAACAGTTGGTTTAAATTTGTTGTTTTGTTCCTTAGCGGCTTATCCCTTGTCCAGACTATCATTTGTGGGCAGAAATGGGATTTTCATAGCCATTGTCTCCACAATTATGATTCCCTTCCAAATTGTCATGATTCCTTTATATATTTTGACAGTGCAACTAGGGTTGAGAAATAGTTACTTAGGAATAATTTTTCCTAGTTTGGCATCTGCCTTTGGTATATTTTTATTACGGCAGGCTCTAATAGGTGTGCCAAAGGAAATTGAAGAAGCGGCTCGTTTAGATGGTAGTTCTGAGTTAGGATTGTGGTGGCACATCATGCTACCTGCCATTCGTCCAGCGCTGATTACTTTGGCTATCTTTGTCTTTATTGGTGCTTGGAGTGACTTTTTGTGGCCTTTAATTGTCATCCAAGATGAAAGTTTATATACTTTACCCTTGGGGGTAGCTAAGTTAGCGGGAACATTTTCTTTAGATTGGCGGTTGGTAGCTGCTGGTTCAGTAATTTCTATTACTCCAGTGCTATTATTGTTTTTGTTTCTACAAAAATATATTGTTCCTACGGATACAGGGAGTGGAGTCAAGGGCTAAAAATACCGATAAAAAAGAGCTTAAATTTAGATTTAGAGCGAATTATTATTCCTTGTCCTTAAAGCGTATTTTAAAAATCAATGACCAATTCTCGTTTACAGTTATTAGTCTTAAGCAATGGTCACGGAGAAGATATCATTGCTGTTCGGATTATCCAGGCTCTACAACAATTATCTTCTCCACCAGATATTTTTGCTTTACCAATAGTAGGTGAAGGACGTGCTTATCAACAAATAGATATTTCTATGATTGGTAAGGTGCAGACTATGCCTTCTGGTGGTTTTATCTATATGGATAGCCGCGAATTAATGCGCGATCTGCGGGGTGGGTTGGTGCAGTTGACTCTTAATCAAATTCAATCTATCCGCAGTTGGGTAAGTTCACAAACCAAGTTAGGTAATCCCAAAGCTATTCTAGCGGTGGGGGATATTGTTCCCCTGTTGTTTGCAGCAGTGAGTGGTGCTAATTATGCCTTTGTAGGTACTGCTAAATCAGAATACTATGTGCGCGATGAAGCGGGATTATTACCGAGAAAATCAAAGTCCGCATGGTGGGAAAATTTTTCTGGTTCAATTTACCATCCTTGGGAAAGATGGTTGATGAGTCGTGGCCGTTGTCGGGCTGTGTTTCCTAGAGATGCTCTGACTACGGAAATTCTCAAAAAATGGCGAATTCCCGCTGTGGATGTGGGGAATCCCATGATGGATGGTTTGCAGAAGATTTTTACCGCACAACAGTTTTATCGTCCTGATGCTGAACTCGAAGAAGTGATTCGGCCTTTGATTGTGACTCTGTTACCCGGTTCTCGTGCGCCGGAAGCTTACAACAATTGGGAAATCATCATGATTGCTGTATCTGCGCTGACGGCTAGTTTACGACAACCAGATTCCATCTTTCGGGCTGCGGGGACGATGATTTTTTTAGGGGCGATCGCTCCTGGTTTAGATTGTAGTATTTTATCCCAAACTTTACATCTTCAAGGTTGGCGACGGTGTGATCAATCTCCTTTACCAATTTCTGACCCTGATAGCTTGACTTTTAACCAAAAAAATGCTTATTTTATCCTGACCCAACAAGCCTATAATGAATGCTTACATTTAGGTGATCTGGCGATCGCTATGGCTGGAACAGCAACAGAACAATTCATCGGTTTGGGAAAACCAGCGATCGCTATTTCTGGTCATGGACCTCAATACAACCCCGCTTTTGCAGAAGCTCAAAGTCGGCTTTTAGGAATATCTCTCACCCTCGTCAACCAACCATCACAAGTTCTCCCCGCTATCCAATCTCTACTCAAAAATCCTGACCTCTTACATGAGATTGCTGAAAATGGGTTGCAGCGCATGGGACGTGCAGGTGCAGCACAACGGATTGCAGAATGTTTGCAGGAAAAATTAAACTACCAACCCAGAACGTAAAGCCCGCACGGCTGCTTGGGTTCGATCATCAGCACAGAGTTTATTTAAGATATTGCGAACATGAGTTTTTACTGTACCTACAGTAATATATAATTTTTCGGCGATTTGGCCATTGCTGCAACCACCCACAATCAATTCTAAAATTTCCAGTTCCCTTTGGGTGAGGGGATAAGTTTCTAAAACTTGTTCATATTCTATTTCCAGAGCTTCGATTTTTACAGTTTTTGGCTTGTCCAATGATTGATGATCACCGGGGACACCTTGACGCATTTTTCGTAATACGACACTAGCGATCGCTGGATCAATCCAAGAATTACCATGAAAAGTTGCTTCTACAGCTTCAGTAAATTTATTAATACTTGTTTCCTTCATATAATAAGAATCTGCTCCCGCCGCAAAAGCCGCTAGAACTGCATCTTCAGTATTATTCATCGTCAAAATCAAAATTTTCGTCTGAAATTGTCCCGTTTCTGTCTGATAACGTCTAAATTTACGCGTTAGCTCAATTCCACTCATATCAGGTAAACCAATATCTATCACAGCCACATTTGGCTTGATTGTTTCTAAAAGTTTTAGTCCTTGAGTCGCATTGGCTGCCTCACCAATCACCTTAAAGCCGCTGTGTGACTGCAATTCAGTTTTGAGTCCCATGCGGGTTAAATCGTGATCTTCAATTAACAGAATACTAATTTCACTCATTATTACACCCATGATGATCAGATTACTTCTGAAGTAGTGCCAATAGACAGAAGGGAGGAGAGGGAAAAAAAGCTTGTTTGTTTTTTAAGAATTGTATTCAATTTACCCAACCTTAAGCATATACGATCTGTGAACCATTAAACATCTACCAATAGGAATAACGAATAATTGATTTTTGAATTTCAATAGATGCAAAAATCTAGCTAAAGACATATGGATATTTTTCCCAAAACAAATGAGATTATTGAGACAAATCAGAAAAATTACAGTTACACCATAATCACCAAATTTACAATGGACTCAACACAGCAGTTCCGCAATGCGGAGGTCAAAAATCAAAAATTAAAGGTTAAAAAGCTGATCCAGTCAGCTTGGCAACTATTTTGCATAATTGTGCCATTTCCGTGGTTGTACTAAGATAGCATCCAACATGACTAAATCCACACTGCTATCAGACACCAAAAGACTTTTAACGCTGATACCTGCTCTAAAAACCAATTCATCCGCAGGAGGTAAGTGATCCTTATTTAGCAATTATTCCTACTATTTAAGTTTAAATACTTACGCTAATGGTACACAATGTTTCCATGCAACTCTCACTAATGGGTGAGGACAGTTAATGAATTAGTAATTTACAATGTTTTTAACTGGATAAAGTATTTTATTTGGGAATAAATCTGCTAATTCAGCAAAAAATCATGTTGATTATTTGTACAATCTAGAGACTGTAAAAACAGAAATGCTGAACATAAATCTGTATTTGACAGCAAAAAAAAACCGATGGAAGAACCGCTGAAAATTTTAGTTGTAGAAAATGATCATGTAGACGGCTTAATAGTAAGTTTAGCTCTGACTAAAACAGGTATTAAGATGGAAATTGATGAAGTTAAGGATGGGAGTCAAGCCTTCTTTGCCCTGATCCATAATCACTATGATTGCATATTTCTCGACTATCACTTACCAAATCAAGACAGCTTAACATTAATTCATAAATTACAATCTTCAGGGATTCAAGTTCCTTTAGTAATTCTCATAGATTCAGGAGATGAAAAAATAGCCCAAGAGTGGATAAAATTAGGTGCTACCGAGTATTTTATTAAGTCTAAATTATCGCCAGAAACCATAGCTCAAATGTTACGCAGTGCAATTCGTATTCACCATACGGAAATGCAGCTAAATTTAGCAAATCAACAGCTTAAAGAAAGTCGTGAACAGCTAATTTTACAGCAGAAAGAATTCATAGCACAGCAGCAGCATATTCAAGAACAAAACCTCAATATTTTGGAAGCATCCAGTTTAAAATCACTATTTTTAGCCACCATATCCCATGAACTAAGAACTCCCATGAATGCGATTATTGGATTTTCACAGATTCTATTACGTCCTAAATTTGGTGAATTGACAAATCAACAACTAGTCATGGTAGAGAAAATTCTCAATAATGGTAAAGATCTCCTGATAAAGATCAATGAAATTCTGGATTTTTCTCAGCTAGAATCTGGGAAATTAGCACTAAAGCCAGAAATGTTGGATTTATCAGCAGTTGTTAGTAACGTAGTTACAGAAATCCGCCCCTTAGCTGAAGCCAAAAAGTTATCTTTGTTAGTCAAAACAGACTTAGAGAATACATCAGTATTTAATGATGCAGTCCGATTACGGCAAATTTTCACTAATTTACTGACCAATGCTGTTAAATTTACAGAATCTGGCAATATTTGGGTAGAAATTCGAGAAACACCTAAAAATCAAGTTACAATAACTGTTAAAGATACAGGAATTGGGATTGCTTCTCAAGATTTTCAAAACATTTTTGCAGCATTTCATCAAATTGATCAAGGTATCAGCCGTAAATATTCAGGGACAGGTTTGGGTTTGGCTATTATTGATTCACTAGTGGGGATAATGGGAGGAAAAATATGTGTTGAAAGTCAATTAGGAGTGGGTTCAACGTTTAAAATAGAATTACCCCGAAGAATCAATTTAGCAGCAGATTTAGGTAATGTAGTTTTTAGTTCTCATCAGCATCATTTTCATTCTGTATATTCCCCGAACAAAGCTTTAATGAATTATCCTCATATCAGGTTGTAGATTACCAAAAAGTTAACTATGTCTAATTTAAAAAAAGACCGAATTTTGTCTGTTGATGATGTCCAAGATAATCTCGATGTAGTGAGAACACTTTTAGAAAGTGAGGGATATCATGTTGATTCAGCTACCAATGGTCAAGCAGCCTTAGAAAAAGTAGCAGAATTACCACCGGATTTGATTATTTTAGATGTGATGATGCCGGGAATAGATGGTTATGAAGTTACTCTACGGATTCGGAATAATCCCGAAATCAACTATATTCCGATCCTACTCCTGACAGCTTATAACGAATCTAGCGTTGTTAAAGGTTTAGATGTTGGTGCTGATGATTTTATTTGTAAACCCTTTGAGACAGAAGAACTATTAGCAAGAGTGCGATCGCTGTTAAGATTAAAGCACAGTATTGACGAACAACGAAAAATGACACTACAGCGAGAAGACTTTGTTTCTCGTCTCACCCATGATTTACGTACTCCTCTAGTAGCCGCTGATCGAATGCTAAATTTATTTCTGCAAGAAGTCTTTGGTCAGATTCCTTCAGAAATGAAACAACCGATTCATGTGATGATTCGCAGTAATCAAAATCTTCTGGAAATGGTAAATACATTGCTAGAAGTTTACCGTTTTGAGGCTGGGAAAAAAACCCTCAACTTTGAATCATGTAACTTAACAACAATTGCGGCTGAAGTAGTCAGTGAACTAACTCCCCTAGCACAGGAGAAAAACTTAATTTTAAAATTGGATACCCATGAATTAAGCCCAACTGGAAATAATGGGGGAATAGTTAACGGCGATCGCTTAGAATTACGACGAGTGTTTAATAATTTAATTGGTAATGCGATTAAATTTACTGATACAGGTAGTATAGAAATTCGCATTTTTGAAACCTTATCCGCAATCAATCATCTTAGTGAAATAGTCATCGAAGTTCAAGATACAGGTTATGGCATTGCGGCAGAAGATCAGGGAACAATTTTTGAGCGCTTTCACCAAGGCCAGAATAAAAGATCAGGTAGTGGTTTAGGACTACACCTTTCCAGCCGGATTGCTGAAGCACACAGAGGTAAAATAGAACTTTTCTCCGAACTGGGTAAAGGTAGTATATTCACAGTCAAATTACCTAAAATCACTGAATAATTATTAATGAATGTGCTGCACTTCTAAAGTTGAGCATAGCTCAAATTTTCTACCTAGTAATCGGTAGATAATTGCTGCCAATTCCTCAATCATATAAGGTTTAGTGATGTAATCATCAAACTTTGCTTCTAGAATATGTTGTTTATCTTCACTCCCAGTTAAAACAGTAACAGCAACCACGGGAATATGACAAGTTAATGATTCTTGCTTTAGATATCGAATAACGTCTAGTCCACTCATACCTGGTAAAAAAATATTTAATAAAATTAAATCAGGTTGGTGTTCTTTCGCCATAAATACTGTTTTTGAACTTTCTTTTTGACAAATAGACTGACAACCAAGTAACTCAAGGGTATAACCCATTAGCAGTAGACTATCATCATGATTTTCTACCACTAAAATTAAAGGCTGTTGATGTTTTTTCCGTTTCTCATCACTCATGAATGAATGCGCTAGATACATCTCGTCTCCAGAGTAGTTAATGGGGAGTAGTGGTTTTTTTGGGCATAATAGACAAACTTGTAAATCCTCATTGGTTATTATCTCAACCGATTTGTAAGCATTCAGCTATCAGCCAAAAGCCAGAACAGCAAAAAAGAGGAAGTGTTAATTTCCTGTATTTCTGGATTAAAAGCTGTATCAGATGACAACTGACGGCTAAATCCTGACACCAATTTGAACAGGAAATAAAAATCCAGCTTTAATACTTTTAGCAGATATATTTTGATTATATGCAAAATTGTCAATAAATTTATTTAGAAAAATCAACAAATTCATAACTCGTGTAAAATAGTTGACACGACCTCTTTTTATGTAATCTAGCAGGTTACCCTAAGGACAGGCTACACCAACAGCGGTAGGCAGTAAAACCTTTTTGGTGTAATGCTATAGTATGTTACATAAATAAGTGTGATCAAAAAGTTGTGCATCATTGCCTGTTTAAACAGAGAATAATTTGACTATGGATTTTGACTATTTCCGAACCAACGAAAGTAATAACACCAATAAGAACTTTCAACACTTGTTATCTAGTGGTTGGCGGCCATTTCACAGAGATTTTGATTGGGAATACTTCGGTAAAATTTTATTTCATGATACTCAAGAATTAACCCAGAAAAGTATTAATTTAGCCAGCTATTATGCTGATGCTCTAGCGAGAAAAGAGTATGCTTGGTGGGCAAATATTTTAAATTTAGCTTCAGATTATACCCGTGGTGAATTCCAAAAATATTGGAATTATATTACACCAGATATGCTCACCCCAGAACATCGCCATAAAGACTTTTTGACAACAGAAACACCTCTCGTTCAATTTGTCAGTCGTAATAGTATTCCCATTGACTATGTTCTGAATCTTCTCCAAGAAATAACCGTTTTACGAGTTTTGAAACTATTAGAACGTCCTGATGTTATCACTCAATATTACTCAGAAAGAGACTTTTATTTCCCCGTTGAAAAATTTGTGAATTGGGAAAGGTTAGATGTAGTTAATACAGTTTATGCCTATTGGTCAGAACATGATATTTGGCTACAGATTGAAGCTTATGAAAGAGGTAGAAGAAACTACACTTTAATGGCCAAAAATATGCAGCCATTAATTAATAAAGCCACCTATGATTTAGCAGTAATGCTGAGTGGCTATCAAAGTCGTGTCGGGAAAGTTCATAGTCAGTATCCATTGCTAACATTTCCCCAAGACATTCAAAATTTTACTGACATAGTTCAACAAACAATTTTAGATCAAAATCAATTAGCCGTTGTAGTCCATGGCGCACCAGGTACAGGAAAAACAGCATGGACACAAAGTGTGGCTAAGGAAATTCTTGTTCCTTTAGGATATGTAATTTTCATTTTAGATCATGATGCCATTACTAATTTTGTGCCGCCAACATATTTAGAAAAGATTTGTATTATCATCAATGAAGCTGATAATTTAGCTCAAGATCGAGCTTCAGAAGTAGCACAATATAACAACAAAACCGAGCATATTCTAGCCTTATTAGATGGGACATTATACCAAAGCGTAATTGATGAATCTGTGATGCAAATGCAACAGAAATTAGTAATACTAATGACTTGTAATACCACAGAAAGATTAGATCCAGCCATGTTACGTAAAGGTAGGGTAGACTTAATCTGTGAGTTTAGCAAAAAATTTGTTTAATAAAACAAAAAACAAGAAACAAGATCCCCGACTTCTTAGAGAAGTAGGGGATCTAAATAGGGGATCTAAATAACACTAAATAACACTAATTACCTGCACTATGAATAAACAAGAACAACCAGTAACGCGATTATTTTCTCACCTAAAGTTTGATGATAATAAATTTCAACATCAACCTGGTAGTGTTTTTGGAAATACAGCTTTAATTGTCGGAACTACCATTGGGGCGGGGATTATTGGATTACCTGCGGTAACTTTACCATCTGGGATTATACCATCTACAATCCTACTTATTACTGTATGGCTGTATGCTTTAATTTCCGGTTTATTAGTTGCAGAATTGACTTTAAATGTGATGAGAGTTGAGGGTATTTCTCATATAGGTTTATTAGCAATCATAGCCAAGATTCTCGGTAAACCAGGAGCGAGAATTGCCGGAATTGCCTATATATTTAACCACTATGCCCTCTTGGTGGCATATATGACTGAAGGTGGCAAAATTTTAATAACCACAGTTGATCAAGTTTGGGAATTAGAACATATTTCACCTCAGTGGGTAGGAACAGTAAGTTTTTTTCTAGTATTTGGCAGCCTAATGTATTGGGGTAAAGATAGATTAGTAGAAAAGATTAATGGTATATTTATTATTATTTTACTAATTGCTTTTTTCGGTTTATTAATATTAGGGGGAATGCAATTCCAAAACTCTCAACTTCTAGTACAAAATTGGCAATCTATTGGTAATGCTATTGCTGTTATTTATGTAGCAATGTTCTTTCATAGTATTGTTCCATTGGTTGTAACTCAATTGGAAGGAGACATTCCCAAAATTCGCCAATCTATGATTATTGGTTCAGTGATTCCCTTATTCATGTTTCTAGCTTGGAATGCGGTTATTTTAGGCTGCATGACTCCAGATATTTTATCGCATAATCTCGAAAATGAGAAAGTATTTGATCCACTGGAAATTCTCCGAACTGGTCAATCAGGAGAATGGTTTGCTGTGTTATTATCAATTTTTTCTGAATTTGCAATTGTGACATCATTTATTGGGATTACTTATGGGTTAACAGACTTCTTTAAAGATATTTCCACCATTACCAAAAGCGAAATTTCTCGTTTACCTCTCTATTCTTTAGTGTTGCTTCCACCCCTGAGTTTAGGAACATTTAATCCTAATATCTTTTTTCATGCTTTAGAATATACTGGCGCATTTAGTGTTTCCATTCTAGGAGGAATTATGCCAGCATTAATGAGTTGGAAACAAAGTCAAACACCAGAATTTACTAATGGTAACTATCAAACCTTAGTTCCTGGGGGAAAAATAACATTAATATTGATTATGGTCGGGGCATTATTTTTAATATGTAGACAAATTTTGGTAATATATCAATTCTAAAAATGAATAATTTTCGGTTAATGAAAATTAGCAGATTTCTGAGTAAGCTGATAAAAAGTGAATAAAACCTCTCTTATCGGATAATGACAAGAGAGGATTTGGAGCTAAAGTCCGGTAGGGTAATCGGGCTACTTAATATTTAATATTTATTCGGCTGGAATCCAGTCCCCCCTAAGATATATAAAATGATGATTATCATCTGCAATTGGTATCATTTACGAATTTGCATAAAAAAAATCCCTTGTTTGTATAGTGCAAACAAAGGGATATGCTGTTAAAGTTCGTCAGGTGATCGGAATATTTAATTATTTAATATTTATTTGGTATGTCATGATTCCTCCATTGGGTAGATAAAAATTGCCGACAGGAAGATATTATTGTATCTTTTCAGACTATTAAGATAAATACATTTCTTCATATATCATCTTTATGGAGAAATCATGAATTTATCAATATATCCAACAAATTCTCCCAAACTAGGAACGCTATTGATAAGGTGCATATATATAAACTCATAATCTAAATGAGATGCAAGTCTATTGAGTTGTTTCTCGCTCTTGTTATAACCTTTACCGACATAGTTATAAATCTGTTTCATATCATCAGCAGGATGAGGTCTTTGTTCCATATCATCAGTCTGAGGATTAAATCCAAACATTGCTTGAATTTGCTCTGGAGTAAGACGCGGATCTATTTTGAGAAAATGATTATATTCTGCTAAAAACCAGGCTTCCACTTCCATAACAGCAATAACTATATTTATAGGAATTGATCCTTTTGGCAAAGCATAATTCAAACCTCTTTGCAACTTAGATTTGTCAGCTATAGATATTGGATAAATATCTCTTAAACCTATTACTCTATCATAGCCATCTTTAGCTAAAAGATTATACAGCTCTTTCATGTCTGAAACAACACGTTCATCACCGCATGAGTTATGAATTAACACATAAAATTTTGTTTCTGAAGTGACAGAATCTTTCATTATTACTTTAGGTAAGTTACTTCCTTGCCGAGATTTAATCTCTATGGTCATCTGAAATTTTCCAGCAATTTCTCTCAGCAACTTTGCGACAAAAATCTGTTCTGTTTTACCCTCTACAAAAATCGCTAATTTTTTCACTCTTCTATATTCTCCTCATTACCAAAACCCTCCATATAAAATTGAGTTGCAAAAAAGTCAAAATTGTTTAAACCAGTGAATTTGAAATCATCAAATATTTCTTTTGAGTTATGTATGTTATGAAGTTTAGCTAATCCTGATTTTCTCTCAATCACTGACCAATATTCCAAAGGAACACCATTCATAATAAATCTGTCATTTGTAGTCATAATTAACTGAACTAATCCAGTTTGTGCTTTGCTAATAAGCAACTTAACCATCGCTGATGATCTTTCAAAATCGAGTCCTTCACCAATATCATCTATCAAAATAGAACTAGGCTTTTTAGCTAATAGTGAGTAGTTTATTTGAATAATTAAGGATAATACTCTAAACATCCCTTGAGATATTATTGATTGTTCAGTTTTATCTTTTAAATCACTTTCCTGAACATAAATATATTGCGGTTTTACTTCTAGCAAGTAGGATTTACCTTCTTGAAAAATCGAAGTTGATGGCGTTTTAGTACCAATTTCATCTATTCTGTAACCAACAGATAACATATCTGATTTGATAGATTCAATAAAACTTTCTCCTAACTCTTTTTCTCCTAATTTGAATATGCGAATTACATGATCTTTATTTTTGAAGTCTATATTTTTTTTGATTATCGCAACGCTTTCGGTGTTAATTACATCAAGACTACTTCTGCCTAAATCTGTTCCAAATTCGTAATACCTCAATAAACTTGCCCAAGTGTAAACTTTGTCAAAAAAAGGATGCTGGATAGAATCTCTTCGATGAAAAGCTGCGACTTCATTAGGAGGTGTTTCAAAATCAATTTCTTTTTTTAATTGTTCAGCCCAAATTTTACCTTCACCTGATTTATATCTCATCAGGTAACATTTAGATCCAACAGTGTAACTTTCTTCAATTACTAGACTATTCTCAACTTTCAATATGTAGACTTTTTTATTATCTCCGTTATAAGAATCAAAAGTTAGTTTCCACTCTCTTAACCTACCATCAAGTCTACTGAGCTTTTCTTCACCAGATAGAAAATCTGATAAAAATTTAATACTTCTAAGCATTCTCGATTTTCCAGAGGCATTTTTACCAACAATTAAGTTTACATTACCTAATTGACAACCATCTAAACGCCACTCACTTGGCAAATCTTTATCTTGACAATATTCTACAAAGTCTAATCTCATATAGTTTTACGGTTTAGGTTTAAACTTAATTAAGGTAACAATAACTTACTCTAGCCTATTATAACTCACTACTTACCCAAAAACAACACTGCGATAAATTTCCGCTATCGGTAATTCAACCCCAATTGAATCCAAAGAAATAGATTTTTCTAAATTATTAAAATCACTTAATAACCAACCTTGAGATTGTTTACTATATTTCTCGATGAAAGGTTCATCTTGTTCAACTAATAAATATTCACAAAAACTGCTAATTGAACGATACATCCGAAACTTGCTTTTGCGGTCATAATCTGCTGTTGAAGGAGATAGTACTTCCACAATTAAAATAGGATTTAAAACTTCATCACTGCGATTTTCATTTAGTTGCGGTTCACCTGCAAAAACCATCACATCTGGATATAATTCGCGTTTATATTCAGGAATCCATAGGCGTAAATCGCTATTAATTGGCTCAAATTTACTATCACGTAGCAAAAACTTGAGAAATGCAAAAATATTGCCACCTATCCGGCTGTGGTTGAGTGATCCTCCAGACATTGGTACAATTTCTCCATTATGATATTCACTGCGCCCTTCAGCTTTTTCTTCAATGGCGCGATATTCATCTAAACTATAACGACGCTCAACAGTGGTAATCATCATGTTGTAACCGATTACATTGAAGTGATCATGATTATAGCAAAATTGGGGCGATCGCTAATGTGAAGGTCTAAAATTTTCTGGTAAGTGATAGAAGTGTCACACCAAAAATCTGTTGTAGGGTGTGGTTCGGCAAGCTCACCAACCACGTCAGACTGCATAAATCCTGCAAATAAATAGATTGTTGGTATCTGACGCACCCTACGAATATGCCAGTTGCGTAAGTTCTGAGTGAATTACATTTAATTTCGTGCAGAGACGTAGAGAGAAATAAATAGTGTTAAAATCTAACTAACTACGGCAATAGATGGAGTAACTCTGATGCTACAAGTTAAACATCAATTTCAAAGCTTTGAAGAATATTTATCTTATGATGATGGTACAGAAAAACTTTATGAATTGTTTAATGGAGAGTTAATTGAAATGCCCCCAGAATCAGGAATCAATGTGCAAATTGCCACATTTTTATTAATTCAATTTGTCTCTCTCTTGGGTTATAAAAGAGTGCGGGGACATGGTTTGGAATTGGAAGTAAGAGGAGAACCCAGAAACCGTTATCCTGACTTGACTATTATTCGAGAAGAGCATATTCAACAATTAGCAAATCGGAACACTATTCGCCTATCAATGCTACCACCTTTATTGGTTGTTGAAGTTGTTAGTCCTGGCGAATTACAAAGAGATAGAGATTTCATTGCCAAACGTCTACAATATCAAGATTGTGGTATTCCTGAATATTGGATTATTGACCCCCAAACCCAAAGCATATTAGTTTTAGAATTAATTAATGAAAGTTACACTGAGATTGGGATTTTCTCCGGTGATGATTTAGTTTTATCTCCACAATTTAATAGTCTAAATTTAAAAGTTTCGCAAATATTTGATCAGGATAAATAAGAAAATCCTGTTAATCTTGATTTGGATATTTATGAAATTGGATTATAGGAGAGTAATTCATAATGAAGAATTACTCATTTTTGGAGGTTTGTTGAGTTGCACTGTCGCTTAACCTAACCTACAATTTCTCTTAATTTCTCTCTGTGACTCTGCGACTCTGCGTGAGACAAAAAAATGTAGTTCATTTACTTTGATCATGGCTATCCCCGTAGTCATAAGGATCATGAGTGACAACAGGTAAAACTTCCCAGTTTTCAATAATAGGTGGGGAAGAAGTTGTCCATTCCAAAGTTAAACTTTCCCAGGGATTATCACCTGCGAGTTCGCCTTTTCGCCAACTGAAAATGGCGTTTAAAGCGAAGGGAATCACAGAAATACCTAAAAGGATTGCGCCAATGGTGCAAAGCTGGTTTAAGGTAGTAAATTGGGGGTCATAGATGACAACTCGGCGAGGCATTCCTTGTAAACCCAGTTTGTGCATGGGCAGGAATGTTAAGTTTGTACCGATGAAGGTAAGCGCAAAATGAACTCGTCCCCAGGCTTCGTTCATCATTCTGCCGGTTATTTTGGGAAACCAATGATAGATACCTGCGTAAATACCGAAAACTGAACCACTAAATAAAACGTAGTGGAAATAGCCGACTACATAATAGGTGTCGTGAACGTGAACATCAAAGGGAGCTTTTCCCATAATTATACCGCTTAAACCACCCATGACGAACATTGATAATAAACCAATGGCGAATAACATGGCGCTGGTGAAACGGATTTTTCCACCCCATAATGTTGCAACCCAACCTAAGATTTTCACACCTATGGGAACTGCAACTATGAGTGTGGAAATAGTGAAGAAAATCCGTATCCAACCCGGTTTACCACTGGTAAATAGATGATGTACCCAAAGGAATAAACCAACGACGCAAATAACAACTGTGGAAAAGGCGATCGCTTTATAACCAAATATCGGTTTCCGGGCATGAGTGGGAATAACTTCGGATATAATTCCGAAAATCGGCAGAGTCATGAAATAAACTGCTGAATGGGAATAAAACCAGAATAAATGTTGATAAATAACAACGTTACCACCTGCATCTGGTTTAAGAAAAGATGTGCCTAAGTTAATATCAAATAACAGCAAAACTAAACCTGCTGCTAATACGGGAGTAGATAAAAGAGCGAGGATAGAAGTTGCTAAAATTGCCCAACAAAATAGGGGAACTTGATCCCATTTCATGCTGGAAACTTTCATCATCAAAATAGTGATGACAAAGTTAAGAGAACCTAAAATTGAGGAAATTCCCCCTAAAACAATCGCCAAAATCCATAAAGTTTGGTAAGCTGTCGAACCAGATTGAGAACCACCAAAGATGAAACTTAATAATAGTAATAGTCCAGCGACTGGGTTTAACCAAAAAGCGATCGCATTTAATTTAGGAAGAGCCATATTTCTAGCACCCATCATTAAGGGGACTAGATAATTACCAAATCCGCCAATTGCACTGGGAACAATCCACAAAAAAATCATGATTGTGCCATGATTTGTCATGAAAGCATTGTCCAGATTTGGATCAAGAAAATCGGAGTTTGGGGTGGCTAATTCGGTGCGGAGAGCGATCGCCATCAACCCACCAATTAGATAAAAGAAAAATGCACTCACCAGGTATTGAATCCCAATAACTTTGTGATCAGTATTAAATGTAAAATAATCTCGAACTTTCCCAGTTTCGGGATGATAACTATGAGTAACCAACCGGGTTGGTGATTCACTTTCATCAGGTGGAGGATTAACTGGAAAATTTACTTGTGTCATATTTTTGTAAATTGTCTTTTGTCAGTTATTAGCTAATTAGGTTCTACCGCTCCCCTTATGGAGAAGAATATTAATTTAATTTTTGTAGGTTGGGTTGTAGCTTGCTTCCCGCAGGGTACGAAGTGAAACCCAACATTGGCGGTAGAATAGTAAGAGTTGTTGGGTAACATCCGTCAACCCAACCTACAATAAATGTTGTTTTACATAAAGGGAACGGTAGAGCCGCTAATTATATTGATAATCACAAAATCCTCGACTTATTCAAGAAATCAAGGATCTGAGAGTTGATATTTTCATAAATCAAATAGCAGTAGAAAAAATAGTAGCAAGTATGATTTTTTCAGATGATAACAAGTTAAGATTTACGTTTCTGTTGACTGTGAACTTTTTAACCAATTGCTGTAAATATCGAGATTCCCCTCTAATTACCTTGCTGATAAACTTGACAAAAATAACCAGTGTTTTGCAAAACATCACACGGTGAAAATTACCAAGAATGTTATTTATCTAGTGTGTCATGACTGTAACAATTCTTGGAACAAATCCGAGCGCAAGCTTCACAACCAATACAGTTTTCTGGATTAGCAATAACCATTACTTTCCGTTCAACTTCTTCTTCATCTTCATCTACTACAAATTCACCTTCTTCATTCAAAGCCATTAAAGCTAAAACTTTATGACCACAAACTTTCATACATCTGCCACAACCAATACATTTTTCTTTATCTATTTCTTGAGCAAATTTAGGAGTCCAAGCATTACCACCATAAGTCAATCCTGTTAATGTAGCCATGAATAAAACCTCAGCAATTTTAGCTAGATGTTAGTTAATCCTTGAATCTTCATACTAGCCTGAGATTTCATTTTTTCAATCACAAAAATTAACTTTTTATCAAATTTTGATGACTTGCTAAACAATATTATTTATTTTTAATTAGTTCAAAATATTAAATGATATTACTTATTGATAAATTTGGGTAATGTGCTTGGATAAAAAGCTTATTAGTCAAAGGTTTCTAGAATTGTGTTTAAATTTATTTTCTCAATAAAGCTTGATAAATTAGCCTAAAGATATCTTATGTAACAAGAATAATAATCAATTATCAAAGATTATTATTGGCTTAATTGACTTCCTATTTGCAAATATTTTCTAATTAGATAAAAATATTCTCCTGACGGTATTAGTAAACACAAACTTTAAAAAATCATTTCCTCTATTTTTGAACCATTTTGTTTTCTATTCTTTATTACCAATTACCCATTCCCGCCTATAAGATGTTACTCAAAAACATTTAGCATAATTTATATAGCCCAAACCAAACATTATGACAGTAAATATTCAGGTAAATATTAAGAAATCCTGCCAAGCTCATCCCGAACAATCTTATTGAAATCTTTATGAAAATTATAGTTAATGAAGAAGCAATGAAGCCTAACTTTGCAAAATATAAATAGCTACAAAATCTGGCTTCATTAACCATATCAGTAATTAATCAGGCGAGAAAAATATCTTCTCGTTATAGAGGTAATTTGGTAGCAAGTTATGAATCAATTGGACACATTAAGGGGAGACTTGAGCCAAACATCTCAACGATTAAAGTAGGAACAGTTCCTATGCCACATATAATTCCTAACAACAGTTGCGTGGGATGTGACAACTGCCGACCCCTATGTCCTACGGGTGCAATCAAAATCGAAGATGATGAATATTGGGTTGATCCTGCCCTTTGTAATAATTGTGAGGGTTATTATTTACAACCACAATGTGTGATTGCTTGTCCAACAAATGCGCCTATACCTACACACGCAAAAAAAGGAAGATGCAAAGTTGAACCACGTGATGCGACTAGTCCAGATTTATTTTCTAATGGTAAGAATAATCCCTTTGCGTCAGCAATAGTTATTTGGGAAGCTTGTAATTTACTAGCGCAACGAACATCTTTACAATGGGAAAAAAATCAGGAGGGTAATTTACATTACAGTCGCTCAGTTAATCAAGGACGAGGGACAATTTCCTTTCAGATCCAAGACCTATTTCAAGCTAATAACCGCGCTGATAATTTACAAGCAATTGATTATCTAGACATTCGTGCTGCTTGTATCCATCTCATTTTTGCTGCTCAAATCACAGCCCTAGATCAACCTTGGGAAGAAGAATTTACAATTGATGAACGACAAATTGAACAGTATTTGGGCTTAGAAAAACGTAAAGACCTCAGCAAAAGCACCAAACTTGGTTTAATTAAAAACATCGTTTATCAAACTTGTTCTCTCATGGTTTCTATTGACTGGCCGCAACAGGGTAGAGTTCCCAGTTTTTCTATTAAAGATAGTTATCTATGGAATTTGACAGATACTCAGCACCATTTTCAAGAAGATGATCAAGGTTGTAAATATTTAGTCGGACTGACATTTACAGTCAAAGCTGGGATTTGGACACAACATTTCTTCAACAGACAAGGATGCAAAGAACGCACCACATTTTATCAGTATGGCAGTCTTCCCAAAACCCTATTAACCACAGTTATGAGTCTGTGGCAACAACATGAAGGGGCTGTGAGACTTATGCTTTGGTTATTATTTAAAACCAAAATGGGTAGAGAACAAAGGATTACTATTCCTACCTTGCTGCGCGTTGCTTATGGTGAGGAAAAAGTGACTCAAGCTTCTAGACACAGGGAAGAACGTAAACGCCTCCTTAAAGCCTATGAAAATGATTTAGAAGTTCTCAATCATTATGGAGTAAAGCCATTATTTGATCCTGTTACCTATCCCCCAGAAATTCAACCTTTGTGGGCAAAATTAGTTGATATTCCTGAAGATCCAGAGGAAGCTTTAGAATTTTGGATTAATGATGGTAGTGGTGAAAATCGTCTCACAGACAGCGGACCACGTGGTAAATGGAATTTGCTTCTGAATGCCCGAATTTTATCTTTTGAACTCCCTCCAGACTGGGAAAACCGCTCAGAATCAGATAAAAAACAACGTCGCACCACTAAATCCAAAAGTAATCATCAACAAACAGGTAATTTATTGGGGGAACAAGTGACAGAAGGACGTAAAAAAATGAACCTTTCCCAAAGGGAACTAGCAAAGCTGATGGAAAAAAGCCAAAGCTGGATTCGTGACGTGGAAAAAGGTCGTTTAAAAGCGAAACTAGACGATCAAATGCTTCTGAGACAATTGCTAGATATTTCTTAAAATAATTAAGCAATACCTTCGCTATTTTTTATAGGTTGGGTTAAGCGATAGCGCGACCCAACGCATTTGTTTGGTTATGACGGATGCCTATAATTCCAGTATAAATACGCACTATTTTCTCCGCAACGCGAACAACCCTAACTATTAGTCAAGGCTTTTTTCAATTTGGCAAAGGTATTGCTTAAATTGTTACCAATGCTCACAACTTAGTTAATTAAACAAAATCAAGATGCAAATTTTGATTTTTCGTGTTAAATGATGAGTATTAAGGAAATTTGTCAAGATGATGGTGTCAATCTTAAATCTAGTGAGGAGTGAACGTGAGTAATATTATTTTTCGTAAAAGTTTTTTAACCTTACCAAGTCTTGCAGCTTTGGTAATTTTAGGGAGCGGACTTTCCGTAAATGCTCAGACAGTTGAGCCAGAAACAATTATTCTTCCCACCCACCAAACATCAATATCCACCGTTGCTACAGAAGAAATAGCCAGTGGAACAATCACACCCATACCAGGAACAGTAGAAACTTCATCAGTTATGCTCAATTCTGGTTCTACAGAAGCCAGTGAAAAAACACAACCATCTAATCGCATCGCACAAAGTCCAATTGGCATAGGTAGAGCCACTCGTGGTGGTAGTAGCTACATCGGTGTTGGTTTCAACGTTGGTGCTTCCGGTGGCTTTTCAGACCTAAGTGATGGTAACTTTACTGTCATTAGTAAAATTGGTGTTACCAAAACTCTATCAGTCAGACCATCAGTAATACTAGGATCAAACACAACATTTCTCGTCCCTATCACTTATGACTTGTCTTTTAAATCACCAGATCCATTTACAGAAGCTTTACCCATAGCTCCTTATTTTGGATTAGGTGCAGTCATTGAAACAGGCGATAAATCTGAAACTGCTTTGTTAGTCACTGGTGGTATAGACGTACCTCTCAATAGTAGATTAACCGCCACAGCCGCTGTCAATGCTGGGTTTTTTAGTAAAACTGATGTCGGGGTTTTGTTGGGAGTTGGTTATAACTTCCGTGGGTTTTAGAAGATAGGACTAAGCAGAGGTTTAGACCTGCTAGACCTCTGCTGACACCTGAATTCTACTCCGTAGCATCCATTAAGGAAAATTAGCAAACAAGCAACTAGTTACTTGCCTTCACAAGAGAGGGATTGGCGCTGTACAATTTTTTGGTAACAACCGACAACTGTACGGGCGAAGCATTTGGAGAACTATTTTTGGCAATGACCGATAATTTATCTTCCAAATGCTTCGCCCCTACTGACAACTGACAACTGACAAATGACCAAAACAATCGTTGTTAAAATCGGTACTTCTAGTCTCACTCAACCAGAAACCGGACAATTAGCCCTTTCTAGCATTGCTACTTTAGCGGAAACTCTTTGTGATTTGAGACGACAGGGACATCGAGTAATTTTAGTTTCCTCCGGTGCTGTGGGAGTAGGTTGTGCGCGGTTAGGTTTAACGGAACGTCCCAAAACTATAGCTTTAAAACAGGCTGTAGCAGCAGTTGGACAGGGTAGATTAATGCGTATATATGATGATTTATTTAGTATTTTGCAACAACCAATTGCTCAAGTATTATTAACAAGGGCAGATTTGGTACAGCGTAGCCGCTATCTTAATGCTAATAATACTTTTCAAGAATTACTAGCTTTGGGAGTAATTCCCATTGTTAATGAAAATGATACAGTAGCTGTAGAAGAATTAAAATTTGGAGATAATGATACCCTTTCTGCATTAGTAGCCAGTTTAGTAGAAGCAGATTGGCTGTTTTTATTAACAGATGTTGATAGATTATATTCAGCCGATCCTCGTTCTGTACCTGATGCTAAACCGATTAGTTTAGTTAGCAGTATGCAAGAACTGACAGATTTACAGATTCAAACTGGTGGACAGGGTTCTCAATGGGGGACTGGGGGGATGATGACTAAAATTTCTGCGGCCAGAATTGCGATCGCGGCTGGTATCCGCACAGTCATTACCCAAGGACAGTTTCCCCGGAACATTGAAAAAATTATCCAAGGGGAACTCATCGGTACACACTTTGCACCCCAACCAGAACCAACTTCAGCCCGCAAACGCTGGATAGCTTATGGTTTAATTCCTGGGGGAAAATTATATTTAGATGCGGGAGCGATCGCCGCTGTTGTCAAAGCCGGAAAATCTCTATTAGCAGCAGGAATTAGAGCCGTAGAGGGGGAATTTGACAATCAAGAAGCGGTGCAGTTATGTGATAGTAATGGTCAGGAAATTGCTAGAGGATTGGTGAATTATAATAGTGAGGAATTGCAGAAAATTTGCGGCCGACAGTCACGGGAAATACCAGCAATTTTAGGTTATGAGAAGGCAGATACTGTGATTCACCGAGATAATTTAGTTTTGATTTAAAGCAGGAGTCAGGAGAAGAAAGAAGAAAATTACCAATTACCAATTACCAATTACCAATTACCAATTACCAATTACCAATTACCAATTACCAATTACCAATTACCAATTACCAATTACCAATTACCAATTACCAAATTGTGAATCTACTC
>NZ_JAQMTJ010000181.1:0-18824 GCF_028330815.1 Dolichospermum lemmermannii CS-548 | reverse complement strand
GTTTCACTTTATCACACCACGTCCCTTTTAATGCTACTTATTCTCATTAAGCATCTTAATTTTTGAATTGGCTTTAGTTATTATGTACTACTTTAAGGGCTTTTTTGATCTGTGACAGTTTGGGGTGCGGAATGTGGGTTTTATTCATGTTCATCATTTAATTCCTTTATCGGAAATTAATCAAGAATACGAAGTTGATCCAATTAAAGATTTACGTCCAGTATGTCCTAATTGTCATGGGATGATACATCGGAAAAATCCACCATATACTATAGAACAACTTAAAAATATACTTCAATAGCTGGGTGTTAGCTTACCGTAGGTATCGCTTAATCTTTCATCCTCAAAAATAACTCCATCCTGTAAATCCTTAAATCCTGAAAATCCTGATTCAGACAATAAAAATTACGTTTTAGATCAAAATCAAAAACCAATTGCTGCACAAATCCCTATGATTGAATTTGAACAAATAGAGGAAATTTTATCTAAACATGAAGCTTTAAAATATTTAGAATTACTGAAAAATAACCATCTGGAAAGTTGAACCAACAAGAGCGGAAGCTCCCCGACTTCTCCTTTAATGATGTCAATAAGTGATGAATCAATCGTAGAAATCGGGGAGATAATACTTACACTAAAAGTTATTTATGCCTTGTTTGATGCCATTGCCAAGCGTGAGAAACGATATCTTTAATACCTGGATATTGAGGTTGCCAATTCAAGATTTTTCTGGCTTTTTCACTTGTACCAATTAAGGCTGGAGGATCTCCAATCCGGCGATCGCATTCCTGCACTGATATTACCATACCTGTGACATCTTCTGCCGCAGCAATCACTTCTCGAACTGAAAAACCGTTACCATTTCCTAAGTTAAAAACTTCGCTTTCACCACCATTTAATAAATATTCTAACCCCAAAATATGGGCATCTGCTAAATCATTTACATGAATATAATCCCGAATACAAGTACCATCAGGAGTAGGATAATCAGTTCCGAAAATACTAATAGCTTCTCGTTGACCTAATGCTGTTTGTAATACTAAAGGGATTAAATGGGTTTCGGGATGATGATCTTCTCCTAATAATCCCTGGGGGTTAGCACCAGCAGCATTAAAATAGCGGAAACGCACTGATTTAAAATTGTATGCCACATCAAAATCAGTTAATATCCTTTCTACCATTAATTTAGTTGCCCCATAGGGATTAATGGGATTTTGGGGATGATCTTCTGTAATCGGAATAAAATTCGGTACACCATAGGTGGCACAGGTAGAAGAAAAGACAAAATTCTTAATAGAAGCTGCTAACATTGATTCTAATAGTGTCAGCGTTCCTAAAACATTGTTGCGGTAATATTTAGCCGGATCTGTTACAGATTCACCTACATAAGCATAGGCGGAAAAGTGCATAACTGCGGCAAAATTACGACTCTGAAAAAGATTATCTAATAAAAGGCGATCGCTTGTATCCCCTTCGATCAATTCTACCCGCAAAACCTGTTCTACCAAATCCCGATGTCCATACACCAAGTTATCAAGAATTACCACCTCATAACCGGCTTGCTTGAGGGCTAACACCGTATGAGAACCAATATATCCTGCTCCCCCCGTTACCAAAATACTAGGCTTTCCCGCTGACATAGTTTCTCCTTGATGGTTCTTTGATTATAGGACTTACGCAAGTGTCACACTAAAAATCTGTTGTAGGGTGCGTCAGATATCAACAATCTGTTTATTTGCAGGATTTATGCAGTCTGACGCACCCTACCAATGTGCCAGTTGCGTAAGTCCTGTATGAATCTAATTTAGCCTAATATTATTTCCTTTTAAAGATAAAATTTATTCTTTGTTGTCCAGAAGTTGCATGAGTAGAGATTCTCCACGCTATAAAATTTATTTAGCACACCTTTACATAAAATTGGTATAATTTTAATGATTATAGAAAATAGCCAATTGACAATTTCATCATTTAATATTAAAATGTGGGAAAATAAATAAATTATTAAATAGATATAGAAAATGCAAAATACATCAGAGTTTTATTGTGCTTATTGTGGAGAAGTAAACGTAACTTTTATTGATTTCAGTGCCGGAATGCAACAAAACTATATAGAAGATTGTCAAGTTTGTTGCCGTCCTAATATTTTGTATATCAGGATTGATGAAGACACACTAGATATTGAAATAGATACCGAATATGATGGTTAAATAATTCGGAACAGCCTCATAAAAAAACGGAAGAAGAGAGAGGATAAAAGTTAAATTTTCAGATATCCGATACTTTTCTGCTAACAAAAGTTAACAAATACATAAGTTGAGGTTTTCTCTCAACCAAGGCGTATCAACCAATGCACGGAGAAAAATTCCCCGCGCACCATTCAAATCTCTATCCATGACATTATTTGTGGATGGAGATTTTATGGTTTTAGAACCACCAAGATTCTTAACTATTTCGCCAGTCCAACTAACTGTCTTTGAAGTATAGGCTTCATTTACATCCAATACTATCTTTCTATGTTCAAATGCTTTGTGTTTAATAAATTGTTTGAATTGATAGTGCGATAGTGTTAGCATTTGCCGGACTGATTTGGATCTAATTCTTCCTTTCCCTTTCTTTGACATCTGAGATGTTTCAAAAGTTGGTAAAAGAATTACATCGAAATTGTCAACCAACAATTTGGCGGTCTTTTTATGTAGCTCAGATACAAGATTTTTTATCTTTCCTCTCAATTTAGTTGCGGCTAATTTGAGTCTTCTTTTTTGTTGGCATTTAGCTTGAGATATTTTGCCAACTAACTTGTCCAATTTAAAACAAAGTTTTTGGATTTTGATGTTAGCCGTATCTTGCGTGACTATCACCGGTGATCATTTTCAAAGTAACGCCCAAATTTGCTAGATCAATAATTGTATTTTTGATGTCAAGAGGGTTTGGGCGATTTTACTTTTCGTTACATATTACTCTTCGAGAAGCTGCTCCGCGTCTACGGTTTTTTTCCGTTCACCTACTTAATTAATGTTAGAAATAATTGTAGTTCTGGTTAAGCTACAGCCACCAAATCCCAAAAATGTTGGGTTTCCTTGCGTCAACCCAACCTACAAATTTTAATTAATGACTACTTAAAAGTATTGCGAAGTTCTTCTTTCATTTTATTTGCTGGGTTACGAGATTCACTTTTTATGTCATCAGTTTTTCCACTAGGTAGATAATTAGGGTTGACAATACTATTGTCTATGGCTTTTTCAGTTTTAGCTTCAATCTTTTTGGTTGCTCTTGAGTTGGGTTGCCACTTCGTATCTTTTATATCTTCGACTGCATTACGAACTTTACTTTCAGCTTGCTTGGCTTTACCCATAAATTGGTCTTTTTTATTTCCTGTGACCTTACCGAAAGTTTCTTGAACTTTACCTTCAATATTTTTAGTTGTGGCTTCGACTCGATTCATAGTTGTGGCCATTTGAGTCTGAGCGAGACTAACCTCAGATGTAAAAGCTGTGAAAATTCCCAGAAATAGAACTAAACTAATGACGAGAAAAAACTTGCGAAATTGTGAAAATAGATTCATGGAATTTTCCTCATTTATAGGTTGTTAATTAATAAATGTCATCGGTTATAGTTTTGGACTTGGTACGGCTGGAACAATTTTGACTACAACTTTGACGCTTCTTACACCCTTGATTTCTTTAGCAAGAGAATTAATTTTATTTAGTTGTTCTTGATTCTGGACATTTCCAACTACAACAATTGCTCCATCTTTAGCAGCCACAGTTAATTGACTAGACGGAATATTAGCTTCCAACTTAGAACGAACCTCACTGGCAAGATCACTATTAGCGCGGGTTGCATTCCCTCCAGTGACATTATTGCGTTGTTCACGGGCGCGAATATCTGCGTTGAGTTGATCCCGACGAAGTTGGCTAGTTGCGTCTTTTTGATTGGCTAAAATGGTTTTATCTGTGGGAACTTCACCAGTTTTCTCAGCAGAATCGGGCGCACTGCTGCTGGTCTTGGCTTTATTGTCACAAGCAACTGTTCCCAGAAGTAAAATGCTACTGAGGACTAAAAGCGTAATTTTTCTCATATTTCCAATCCCTTTTACACACGCGAGACAACAGGATTAGCAGAACGGCTAATGGTTGGACTATTGTAAACTTCCCATTCCCGCATTCCCTTGTGCTTGAAAATTGTTTCTGCTCTCAGGATTTCCGCCTCTGTGCCATCTACAATTACTAGATAATCCCCATCAACTACATAATCGTGGTAGATTTGCGCCCGATGTTCGGGAATTCCTAAACCTACTAAACTACCAATTAAACCACCCACTGCTGCTCCGATAGCTCCACCTGCTAGAGTTGTAGCGATCGCTGTAGCTGCTGCTCCTGCTAACATAACTGGACCAATCCCCGGAATTGCTAGAGTTCCTAACCCAATTAGTAACCCTGTCAACCCCCCAACCGCTCCTCCTGCCTCGACTCCAGTTTTCGCACCTTCCTCTACACGAGTGGTTTCATGAGTGGTTTCATGGCCGATTTCACGGGTTTCTGTTGGTTCTTGAACTCGTGTTTCACCAATTTGGTATCGCTGATTTAGATCTTCATCATGTTTAGCAATCACAGATACCTGATTCATGGCAAATCCGTTATCTTGCAGTTCATTTAGAGCATCTTCTACTTCTTCGTGACTAGAAAATACTCCCACTGCTCGTTTATTATTAATCAAGGTCATTTTTTTATCCTTTCACAAGGGAAAAAGTGGCAGGCAACAAGGTAATTAAGAATTAGTTTGTAAGATCAAAAGTCTTATTTCCCTGCCCCTGCCTGGTTAATCTATTCGACAATTTCTCTGGCTTGATCCTTCACATCTTCAACTGCGTGGCGAACTTTGGCTTCTGCTTGTTTTGCCTTGCCTTCTGCTTGAGTTTTTGGATCTCCTGTTAAATCGCCTACGGCTTCTTGAACCTTACCTTCAATGTTTTTGGCGGTTGCCTTAGCTTTATCTTTCATACTCATAATCTGCTCCTAATGGAAAATTTACTAACGCGAAATCTGGGTTTTATCTTCTTTCCACATTCGGATGTTCTTGGGTGTTAACATCCAATTCTTCTCGACGCAGAGTTTCTTCTGCTTCAATGGTTTCGTGATCTACAACTTTATTAACTCTGACTTCTTCTCGTAAGAAAGCTTCTTTATGAATGTCCGCAGTTTCTTCATAAAGTTCTATTCGACTCACTTCTGTCGTCCCAAAGCTATCGCTACCTAAAGCCACCGTTTCTCCCGCAGTTGTAGGAGTGACTCGTTCAATGACAATTCTTTCCTTATCTATGGGAACTGAAACCCGCGCTTTTTCTGTTTCTGTATGTTTCCCAACAATCACTTCCCCCGTTTTGGCGCGGACTTTGTTGGCAATTAATCGTTCTTGATATAGTTTGAAAGTTTGATGATCCTGATCATTCAAAGCATATAGAGCCGGATCTGCTTTATAGTCATAGGCAGCACTGCCGTTACCGGACTTTCTCGGTGGGGCTATGGGAGGGGCTACCATAGTACCTCCCGCAGGTCGAGAACTGGCTGTATCTACAGAACCGGAACTTTCTAAGAATGCTTCGGAACGATACACTCCTCTGACTTGTTCTTCATAGTTATAATCAATTTCTTTGTGTTCGTTAAATTCGGGTAAATTCTCTGCTTGTTGTTTGGTCATTCCCACTGTATAAATCCGTTCAGAGGTATGATCAATGCGCGAACGACCAACTGGCAATAAAACTTTTTTCCCAAAAATCCACAAACCTAAATCAACAACAAAATAGCGAAAATGTCCTTGGTCATCTACTAAAATATCGCTGACTGTGCCAATTTTTTCATCTGCGGTTGCATAGACACCCATACCTTTGATATCTTTGCCTTCAAAACTTTCTCGATAATTCGGATCAAATTCTTTAATTTTCAAAAGAGGCATACTATTTCCATCTCCACTTTTTACGGATGTGGAACAGGTTGATAATTTTGCTCCTGTTCCAGTTTCACCATCAGTTGATGTCATCAAATACCAATTATTCTCAACATTAGAACCTGGTACAATTGGGTTATTAGTTTTTCTGCTCTGTTAGTTCTAATATGTATACATTAGTTATTTTTATGATTAAGACCGTCCATCAAAGGGTTGATTATGCTTGTATGTCAATAGACAGAGATTCTTAACTGAGTGAATATGTAGGAAAGTTCAGATCCCCGACTTCTCCAAGAAGTCGGGGATCTGTGTGGGATTAAAAGTGTATAAATTCGTTTATAGCCAAATAATCTAAAAATTTCTCTTGGGGAAAATCGCAAATAATACACTCGGTGTCAAAAAATTGCATTAAAATCACTACGGCGGTAATCTTTGGGTGTGAGTTTGAGGTATTTTTAAGTCAGCTTGACGATAAAATTAATCCACTTCCTGCGGTCTTTAGGCTTACTGCGCTAAAAAATTAGAGAGTTAATTTATGTTTCAGTTGTTAAGCCGGGTTTTGCTATGGCTCTTAATTGGTGTTGTAGCCTTTTCTTTGTTTCAAAGATTCTATCCATCAGTAACTTTTGTCGGCAGATTTCTTTTAGGGTTAGTCATAGTTGTTTTAGCTTTAGCATTTCTCAATCCTAATGAACCAGCAGTGGCTTCATTGTGGCGATTTATCTCCTTCCCGCTCAAACCTTTGGGCGCTTCGGTTTTAATGTTGTTTCTAGCTGCTCAAAAAATCAAAGGCGGTGGCATTGATAAACCGGGCGGTTTTTTATTAGGATGGGCTTTGACGGTTTTGCTTTTGTCCAGCACGCCAGCGATCGCTTACTTCCTCGTCAGATCACCAGTTGCCACAGTTGAGGGGACGAACATAAATCACCAAACTTCCCCATCCGCCCTAGTCGCCTTTGGTTCAGCAAATCCTAATTTCACAATCTCAGATATTCAGCAAAATATCATCCCACCAATGGTAGAGATAAATTCTCCAACTATAGCCTTCAATAGTCTGACTGCGAATATCCCTTCCTATCTCCTCCAAAATCCTCAAGCAATCAGCACCCGTGGGTTACGGGTAGAAGACTTTGTTCCTAATGCAGAAACACTGCAACTTACTACCCAAGTATGGGAAAGTTATCTCAATCAGATTTATGTTTTCCTACGTGGCCGGACGTAGAAGAGGCAGGGGACAGGGAAGAGGGAGCAGGGGGATAAATTTTCGTTCTTCTTCCTGACTCCTGACTCCTGACTCCTGACTCAATGACTGCTCCTGTAATCTCAAAAAGTTAGATAATTGTTGGGATCATTCTAAATCGTAGTAATACGGTTTAGATGTGAACCAAACCACCCTGAGCGTAGTCGAAGGGTAAACGTTATTTAAGTTATGACACCTTGGGATTCGCTAGTTCCATGCTCTGTCGGTACTGATTAAACATTCCAAAAGGAAAGTGTCTTTACCATAACAAGCTTTTATAACCGGGTTGAAGCAAACTTTACTTAGAAATAAGGATTGGTCAAACCGACCGAAAACAAATTATGTCCAATTTTGTCTTTTTAATTGATGCTAATAAAACCCCATTAAATCCTATCCACCCATCTCATGCTAGTAAGCTATTGGATAGTGGGAAAGCAGCCGTTTTTAGGCGTTATCCTTTTGTTTTAATCATGAATCGGGTTGTGGAAAACATTGTTACTTACCCCATTAATTTAAAAATTGATCCTGGTTCTAAGTTTACGGGTATCTCTTTAGTAAATAACAAAGAAGAAGTTATTTGGGGAATGGAATTACAACATCGTGGTGCTGTAATTAAAAGTGAGCTAGAAACACGCTCATGGGTTAGGCGTAGTCGAAGAAACCGTCATACTCGTTATAGAAAGCCACGGTTTCTGAATAGAAAACGGACAATAAATTGGTTAGCTCCAAGTTTAAAACATCGTGTATTGACTACTAATACTTGGGTAAAAAGATTAATAAAATATGCCCCAATTACAGCTATTACTCAAGAGCTAGTCAGATTTGATTTACAGCAACTAGAAAACCCTGAAATATCGGGAATAGAATATCAGCAAGGGGAGTTACAAGGTTACGAAGTTAGAGAATATTTACTAGAGAAATGGGAGAGAAAATGTAGTTATTGTGATGCGAAAGATATCCCCCTTCAGGTAGAACATATTCAACCTAAAGCGAAAGGTGGAAGTAACAGAATAAGTAACCTGTGCTTGTCTTGTGAAAAATGTAATCAAAAAAAAGGAACGCAGGACATTGAAAAGTTTTTAGCTAAGAAACCAGAACTATTGAAAAGAATTAAATCTCAGTCAAAAAGACCTTTAAAAGATGCGGTTGCTGTTAATTCTACCAGGTGGGATTTATTTCAAACTTTGAAAGAAACTGGATTACCAATTACAACGGCTTCTGGGGGAAGGACAAAATTCAATAGGAGAAAATTAAATCTTCCCAAAGAACATTGGATAGATGCGGCGTGTGTTGGAGTAGTAAAAAACTTAAATATATTGACAACCAATATATTTAAAGTAAAATCTACCGGACTTGGAACAAGAAGATTATGTCGGATAAACAAGTTCGGTTTTCCTTGTTCCCAGCCACGTCAAAAGTATGAACACAAGTGGAACACAGGTGATATTGCCTATTGTAAAGGTGTCTCAGGTCGGGTTGTAGTGCAATCTGCGACCCGACTAGAGATCAGGGTAGATGGGAAAAGAATTGGTGGGAAACTAACTGATTTTAAAAAACTCCACAGCAAAGATGCTTATTCCTATTTTTGACTACGAAACACTACATTATTTTGGGATTAGAAGGAATGGCATGGCCAAATCACACAGACTTGATAAAATCGCTGCTTATTTACGCCCCTATTGGCGCGAAACCGTTTTCGGTATTATTGCTTTATTAGTTGTCAATGGGCTGGGTGTATATATTCCTTTGTTAATCCGTTCAGGGGTAGATACTCTATCTAAGAGTTTTAGTTTTCGCCAAATCATCCATTATGTAGTCCTTATCGCCCTACTTAGTTCCGCTATGTGGATGATGCGAATGGCTTCTCGGATTTGGATATTTGGTGTGGGAAGACAGGTAGAATTTGACCTCAAACAGCGGATTTTTCAACACCTGCTGCAATTAGAACCTGCTTATTTTACGGTTAATACTCCGGGGGATTTAATTAGTCGCGCTACCAGTGATGTAGATAATATTCGACGGTTGGTAGGTTTTGCTGTATTAAGTTTGGCAAATACTTTTTTTGCCTATACTCTGACATTACCAGTGATGTTGTCTCTGAGTGCGGAACTGACATTGGCATCATTAGCAGTGTACCCGTTCATGTTTCTGATGGTGCATTTTTTTAGCGATCGCTTGCGTAATGAACAAACCGCCGTCCAAGAACAACTTGCAGAAATTAGTGAACTGGTACGGGAAGATATGAGCGGTATGGCGCTGATTAAAATCTACGCCCAAGAAGACAATGAGCGTCAAGCATTTAGTCAGAAAAATGAACAGCTATTAACCGCTAACCTCAAACTAGCTAAAACGCGCAACACCCTATTTCCGCTCATTGGTGGGTTAGCAAGTCTCAGTTCTTTGATTATTATTTGGTTAGGTACAGCCAGAATATCCTCTGGAACTCTTGCCATTGGTGATTTTCTGGCTTTGCTAATTTATGTAGAGCGATTAATTTTCCCTACCGCTTTATTAGGATTCACCATTACTGCTTACCAACGGGGTGAAGTCAGTATTGACCGTTTAGAAACTATTCTCAGTGTGACTCCCAAAATTCAAGACACACCAGATAGTATTCATCTGGAGGTTAACAAACTCAAAGGGGAACTGACAGCAGTAAACTTTAGTTACACCTACCCCGGCGTAAATACCCCAGTTCTAGAACATCTTAATTTTAGGATTGCTCCTGGGGAAGTAGTCGCTATTGTTGGTCCGGTTGGTTCAGGAAAATCAACCTTAGCGAATGCTTTCCCCAGATTATTGGATATTCAGCCAGGACAGTTGTTTTTAGATGGGTTGGATGTGACAAAACTAGCTGTGAGTGATTTACGCGGAGCGATCGCCTACGTACCACAAGATAGCTTTTTATTCAGTACCACCGTCAAAAATAATATCCGTTATGGTGATCCCGTCTCCGCCGCAGAAGACGTAGTTTACGCCGCCAAAATGGCGCAAATTGACGCAGAAATTCAGAATTTCCCCCAACAGTATGAAACCCTAGTGGGTGAGCGAGGAATTACCCTTTCTGGTGGACAAAGACAACGCACAGCTTTAGCAAGAGCAATGTTAATTGATGCCCCCATCTTGCTGTTGGATGATGCCCTATCCAGTGTAGACAATCAAACTGCTACACAAATCCTCACCAATCTGGCTACAGGGACAAAAAGAAAAACCGTAATTTTCATTACCCACCAACTTGCTGCTGCTGCCACATCTGACCGAATTTTGGTCATGGAACAGGGGAAAATCGTCCAGACTGGTCATCACTCAGAACTGGTAGAACAGCCTGGACTTTATCAAAATTTGTGGCATCAACACCAAGTAGAAGAACTATTACATTGAACCAAAATGGATTAATTTTTTTCAGAGGGAACAGGGAACGGGCAACTTTCTAACAGGAAAAACTCATGTTTAAAAACATGAGATTGAAATAATGACACTGTTTTTTCGGGCTACGCATCTTTTAAAAACATCTTTTTTTGACAGAAGCTTTAAACTGGTGCAACTAAAGTTTCTTATCTGTTCCCTGTTCCCTTCTTTTGTAATTTAACGTAGGAACTAGGGAATAGGGATTAGTACCGCTTGGTGGAAGTCAAAAGTCAAAAGTCAAAACTAAGAGGATTGATGACAAATTACTTTATTTATTAATAATGCTGATTATGAAACTATGGAATGAATATTTAGGAATATTACTGTGATGATTTCTTCTCAAGATTGGAGCAGGCCAGAAATGATTGCAACTGGAATAGAAACAAGAATCAGTCGTCTAGAATCTATTGTTGAACAGATTGGAGACGCTGTACTCTCGACAACTGAGACAATTGAACGTCTTGCTCACAGAGTAGATGCTCTGAGTCTACAAATAGAGGCTCAAGGAAAACAAGTACAGCAGCAAGGATATCAGATTTTTGCTTTATGTGACGCTGTTCAAAGTTTGGCTGATTCTCAGAAGGATTCTATGGAACAAATCACTCAATTGTCACAAACCTTAGATAGGCTTGTATCCTTGTTGCAAGATGAATAATTATAGGAGGAGTCAGGAGAGTTCCCGCTACCACAGACCCCATATCCAAACTAATTACTTGCTTATCAAGTAAAATTTCAGTAAAGCCTGGAGATAATTAACACAAATGGTTATTATCTCATATTTCGTGGAAATTTTGCAACTAACCGTTTAATTTTTATATCTAATGAATAACCCCGACGGGAAGAAACTATGATAGTCCGAAAAAAGCGGTCATGGAATGCCTGTCGCATCTGAGTATCGGATAAAGCTGCACCGCCGTCAATGATCAGGGGAAGTAATAGGACGACAGCAGCGGGATTGAGGATGATATTCCCCAAGAAAATGGATAATAACAAGCTAGAAAAGCAAATAATCCCTTCTCGCAGTAATAAGGTCTGAAATTGGGGGATTCTGTTGACTATTTCCCCATTTGCAACTTCTAGGATCTTTAAATCAAATACCCAACGGCCTAAACTTTGTCCTTGATTGTTGTAAACTATGATGACGCGGAAAATTAGCCAAGCAAAAATAAAAACAAAGATTTGGGTAAATTGAATCCCGATTTGATTACTTCTGAAAATAGAACTCAGGAACCATGCACAGAAGAAGTCAAGAGCTAAGGCCATACCTCGACGGGTAAGATCCCCTTTTGGGAAGTGTCTTTGATTGACTTTAACAAGAGTCATAGCCTTTACCTCGCTGGTGGTAGAATAGTGAGTTTATTTAGATTTGTATCAATATCTCTCAACAATTTAAAATCATCCTCTGATAAAAGATAACTATTGTTACTAACTAAGGTCTAGGTTTTCTATCAAAGTATAGCCAGATTTAATTTTTAGTAAAATTATACTAATTTGGTAATCCCAGATTATAATATTATATGTAAGTAAGCTTGAAAATTTTTTCAGATATTCATTCTATTTTGATTTGCGAGTCTGATTATGATTGATTGTCTCAATGCAGCTCGTTACTTTATTGCGAGAGCCTACGAAGACAGTATGGAAGCAGAAATGACTAATATGAAAGTTCAGAAGCTTTTGTATTATTCACAAAGCTTACATTTGGCGATGTATGATGAACCGTTATTTGCAGAAGAAATTCAAGCATGGCGATATGGTCCTGTTTGTCCTCCTGCCTACAGATTTTACAGCGAATTTGAAGCTAATCAATTACCTGTTCCTAGTCAAGAATTATTATTACAAATTCCTGATGATCAGAAAAAACTTCTCGAAGAAGTATGGGAAAATTTTGGAGGTTATCACGCCTATTTGCTGAGTGATATGACTCATTTGGAGTTTCCTTGGAAAAAAGCTCGCAAGGGTTTACTACCCCAAGCAAGCTCAATTAAGCCGATTTTGCTGGAAGATTTGAAAGCATTAGGTCATCAAAAATTAGACTTAATAGAACGTGATCATCCTGCTTATCAACCCATAATGTCTGAACTGGTGAAGGACGCTTGTACTTCGGAATCATCAACTAGAATTAAGAAAGGAGAAGTGCGTGACTGGCTTAATTCCCTTCTCGATTGAAGAATCCGAAAATTTTAGAGAAATATTAGACTATTAATTTCGGACATTTTACTTATTTATTAACAACTTCATTTAATGCTTCATGAATAACATCATCACTCACACCATGTCGTTTTAAACTAGCAATTAAAGCATTAACTGTATTATTTTCTAACTTTTCTAAATCTGCTCTCATTCCCTGTCCAATGTATGCACGAATTAAGGGTTGATAACCAGAAAAACCAAGTATGGGTGCAAGTTGTTTCAACTCTTCGACTACATCTTCTGGTATTCTTAGAGTAACCGTAATCATGGGGCGATTTTTGTCTAAGCGTTGTTTTAATGTTTCAATCTTCATAATATTCTCGCTCCTTGCGTGTGGCTTTACGGGCTGAAATAATTCTGATTACATCATCTTCAAATTCGATATGGACTACAAATAAAAGATTCCAACGGGTATCTAAACCAATGATGGCATCTCTGGCTTCATCATTGCGACTAGCATCTACTATTTTGATGAATGGATCAAAAAATGCCTCTGCTGCTTGTTGAAAGGTTATGCCATTGTGTTTACTGGGGTTATTTCGACTTTTTTCCTCGTTCCAGACGAAGGTAATACCATTTAAAATAAAGTAGACATCCATAAAATAAATGATAGATTACTGTATTTACATTGTCAATATAGTATGTTATATTTTGACAAATTTTAGAAAAATAATCTATGGTATACAGCTTGAGCTAAAATAAGCCTATGAACAATTTAGAAAACGTTACAATTCACCAATTTAGAGGACTTCGAGATTTAGAACTAGAGAATCTCGGACGGATTAACCTGCTTGTGGGTCTTAATAACTCAGGGAAAACTAGTGTTCTAGAAGCATTATCTGTCTACTGTCATCCATTAGATATTAAAGTATGGCTTAGTACAGCACGTCAACGAGAGCAGGATATTGGAGTATATCGTACTCGTCTACTGGATGCGATAAGGTGGTTATTTACACATAATTCTGCATCCACTCTAGAACCCGATAAACCTATTATTCTTATTTCTAGCACTGGTTTATTTTCTGTAAAAAAGTTAAGAGCAAGTTATGAAGAAATGGAGCAAATATCGTTATCTGAGGAAAGCAATATCAGAAATATTAGCAACGAAGAAGAAATTGAAAATGATAATGAGCAGGAAATTGAAAATGAAGATACACCGAGAGTTAGGAAAGGAATTAATCTAGAAATAGGGGTATTTGCAGATGATATAGATGATGCAGGTGATGGTTATTATCAGTTAAGTTTACTTGGTGAACCACCTATGTTTATTAAAAATTTTCCGCTATGGGAGGATGAACATTTGTATAGATTATCTGGAAAAAGAGAACCCAGTCTAAAAACATCTGTAGTAACACCATCATCTCATCGTTCAGAAGTTGGTCAATTTCGATTACTTTCAGAAGCAACATTTCAAAATTTTAAGGCAGATGTAGTGAAATTATTACAACAGATGGATAACAATATTTCTGATATAGAAATTTTGTTACCTCCAGAATCTATGAGTTCTCGATTCAATATTTATATTCAACATAAAAAACTAGGACTTGCACCAGTTAGCACCTTTGGTGATGGTATTCGTCGCTTATTACATATAGCTCTTAAACTTGCCAGTGTCAAAGGTGGTATTCTCTTAATTGATGAATTGGAATCAACAATTCATACAGAAGCCTTGCAAAATTCTTTTCAATGGTTAGTTAAATGGTGTACAGAAATGGATGTTCAATTATTTGCAACTACCCATAGTCTTGAAGCTGTTGATGCTTTATTAGAAGTGACTAAATCAGATTCAGATTTAGTGCTTTATCGCTTAGAACCAAAGGAAGGAAAAACAAAAGTAGTTAGACATGATGGACATAGATTAAGACGTTTAAGAGAAGAATTAGGTCAGGAGGTGCGTTGGTGAATCGGAAATATGTTTTAATTGGTGTTGAGGGTCCCCATGATCAGGCTTTTGTATCTAGGATATTGTGTAAATTATTAGGCTTTTCTAAATTTGATGGTACTGCATCAAATCTAGATGATTTTTGGCGTAAAGCTAAAATTCCCCCTAATTATCCTAGAGGGGGAAATTTGTATGCAAGACTCGATATGCCAGAAATATTATATAACGATAATTTCTCAATAGCTATATATGTAGGTAATGGAAGTCAGTTAATTAGTAATTTGAGAGATAAATTAGCTGATATTGGTGATATTTCAACTCTTTTCGCTTTTGCAATAGTAGCTGATACTGATAACAATACACCTGACAAAGTGGTCAAAGAGTATCATAAAGGTTTTAAAGAATATTTTTCTCATTTTCCAACTGAAGTTACTGAAAGTGGTAATGTTACAGAAGGTTCACCAGAATTAGAAACAAAAGCAGGAATTTATATATTACCAGATAATTCTCAAACAGGAGTTTTAGATAGTTTAATTTGTGATTGTGGAGAGTTAGTTTATCCTGAATATATGCAAAGAGCAAAGGAATATATAGATAAATTTTCTGAGGAAGAGAGGAAAAAAAAGTTAAAGTGGAAACCTTTTGATCAACAAAAAGCTATAATTGCCACAGTGGCAAGTGTTCTTCAACCAGGTGCGACAAATACGGTAACTATTAAATGTGATGATTGGATTAGTATTGAGACAGCGGAAATTCCAGCTATTAAAAATTTCGCTGAGTTTTTAAGAAATTTGTTAAAGTTAGAAACTTAACAGCAGAAGAGAAATTAGCTAAATTAAATAAGTTATTTGGAACTTGGAAAAATCAACCAGATTTAACATCAATATTTGCTAAAATTGAACATTGATATCATTTCCCAGTGAAAGATTATCTATCTTCTTCCTTCTTCTTCCTTCTTCTTCCTTCGTGGTTCATTTAATCCATATTCTCCCGTAAAAACCCATAAAAAAAGGTGGGTTAACAATAAAGTCACCCACCAAATAAATTACCGATATTGTAGAAATCCCTAATTAACCAACATTAGTTAATAACAACTCACGGGTTTCCGACTTTCTAACCTTTACCTGGCCATCATCATCTACATCCACAATAGCCTTATCTCCATCTGCAATTTCCCCAGATAAGATCGCTTCAACCAAAGAATCTTCCAACAGACGCACAATAGCGCGGCGTAATGGTCTAGCACCGTAGCTAGGATCATAGCCTTCTTGGACAACCTTCTCTTTAAAAGCTTCCGTCACTTCTAAAGTGATATTCTTCTCTTTGAGACGACTACCAACATCACGCAGCATGATTTCAGCAATTTGCTTGACTTCATCTTTGTTGAGTTGAGTGAAGACGATAATATCATCAACACGGTTGAGGAATTCGGGACGGAAATATGCTTTGAGTTCTTCGTTAACCAAGTTACGAATCCGATGATAACTAGCTTCTGCTGCATTATCAAACTCAAACCCTAAGCTACTACCACCTTTTTCAATTACCTTAGAACCAATATTAGAAGTCAAGATAATTAATGTATTCTTGAAGTCTACTTTCCGACCTTTCGCATCCGTAAGATGACCGTCATCCAAGATTTGCAGCAGCATATTGAATACATCGGGATGCGCTTTTTCGATTTCGTCGAATAGCAACACTGTGTAAGGTTTGCGCCGTACAGCTTCCGTTAATTGTCCGCCTTCATCGTATCCTACATAACCAGGAGGTGAACCAATCAACTTGGAAACGTTGTGGCTTTCCATGTATTCGGACATATCTAAACGCACCATTGATTCTTCATCCCCGAAGAAGTAAGAAGCTAAAGCTTTAGCTAATTCAGTTTTACCTACACCAGTCGGACCAGAAAAGATAAAACTAGCAATGGGACGATTAGGACTCTTTAAGCCGACACGGGCGCGACGAATAGCGCGAGAAACCGATGTAACTGCTTGTTCTTGTCCGATCAATCTTGTATGTAAAGTGTCTTCAAGGTGTAAAAGTAATTCAGATTCAGATTCAGTCAGTTTGTTCACGGGAACACCAGTCCAAGAAGCGACAATTTGAGCAATGTCTTCTTCGTTGACAAGGGGAGCGTTGACAGTTTCCTGATTTTCTTCTAAATCAAGTCTGGTTTGTAGTTCTAATTCTTGTATCCGCAATTTACCAGCTTTGCTAAAATCTTGAACTCTAATGGCTTCCGATTTGGCTTTGGTAGCGGTGGTTAATTCCCGTTTGAGTTCTTTGTTATTCGCAATGTGCGAGTGACGTAAACGCACGCGAGAACCAGCTTCATCAATCAAGTCAATGGCTTTGTCGGGTAGAAAGCGATCGCTAATATAACGATCTGCCAATTCAGCCGCCGCAACTACTGCTTCATCAGTAATATTGACTCTATGATGCTGTTCATAAGCACCGCGTAAACCATAGAGAATATCAATAGTTTCGGCTACCGATGGTTCTCCCACCAAAATTGGCTGGAAACGCCGCTCTAGAGCCGCATCACGCTCGATGTGCTGACGATATTCATCTAAGGTAGTAGCACCAATGCACTGGAGTTCACCCCGTGCTAAAGCCGGTTTCAGGATATTAGCTGCATCCAAACCGCCTTCTGTACCACCTGCACCCACTAAGGTATGAATTTCATCAATCACTAAGATGATGTTCCCGGCGGTGCGGACTTCCTCCATGATTTTCTTGAGGCGTTCCTCAAAATCACCCCGGAAACGAGTTCCCGCTACCACAGACCCCATATCCAAACTAATTACTTGCTTATCAAGTAAAATTTCGGGGACATCTTGATTGATAATACGTTGCGCTAAACCTTCAGCGATCGCTGTTTTACCAACCCCTGGTTCTCCAATTAAAACCGGGTTATTTTTGGTTCTCCGACCGAGAATTTGCACAGTTCTTTCAATTTCCTTCTGGCGACCAACTACCGGGTCTAGCCTGCCATCCTGAGCCAGTTTGGTGAGATTTCTGCCAAACGCCTCTATGGATAAATTTTGATTGCGCTGGGAATTACTTCTACCACCAGTGACAACCGCTGTATCTTCACCCAATCGGCTCATCACAGCGGAACGGATAACTGGTAAATCCACTCCTAGATTTTGTAATACTTTGGCGGCGACTCCTTCACCAGCCTCAGTTAAACCTAATAATAAGTGTTCAGTGTTTATGTAATTATGTCCAAGACCGTGAGCTTCTCGGAAAGATTGCTCAAACAGGCTTTTTACTTTCGGGGTAAAAGGAATTTCCGGTGGGACAAACCCAGAACCCCGGCCAATTATTTTTTCTACTTCCCGACGGGCTTCTTTCAGGGTAACACCCAACTCAGCCAGCACCTTAGCAGCAACACCTGTTCCTTCTCCCATTAGACCCAGGAGAATTTGTTCTGTTCCTACAAAGTTGTGTCCCAGTCGTCGTGCTTCCTCCTGGGCTAACATAATTACCCTAATGGCTTCGGAAGTGAAGTGTTCAAACATAGCGGGTTCTTTCCCTCGTGCTGCTTGGACTTTGGGTGAGATATTATTTCACCCTCATCTAAAGTTTCTTGTATTTTCTTAAAGATAATGTATCTTTATTTTAAGCTGAATGGCAGTAGTGAGAGCCGTAAGTGACAAGGCGTAGTTGCCGTCATTCACTAGATAATGGTAGATAATTAGCAATGGTCGAGATTTTTCATCTTGAGTTGTTGATGGATTGCTAACTTCGTACAGGTATTAATTGTGACAGAAATTTCCGGCGGTAAAGACCAACAACATCCACTCTACAACCGCGATCGCCCCCTTATTGATATTTTACTCGCTCAAGACGCAACCGATTACAATTTATCAGAATTGGCTAGACTAAAAATTCGCTATCAAGGTTTTCCGGGAGCGCGGGACATCCAAAGCAACTTAGATAAAGTTTTGCAACGCTGGGGTTTAACGGAAACTGAACTATTTGCAAAAACCCGTCAAATCCATGATATCGGCGGAATTTACAAAAGTCAGGGCAAAAAAGACGAGCAGGATTGGAATTAGGGAATAGGAGTTCAGGAGTCAGGAGTCAGGAGTCAGGAGGAAAAAAGAATAAAGAAGGAAGTTTCTCCCCCACTTCCCCCACTTCCCCCACTTCCCCCAC
>NZ_JAQMTJ010000180.1:0-7292 GCF_028330815.1 Dolichospermum lemmermannii CS-548 | reverse complement strand
CTCGTCCTCTTTTGTCTTCTTCTACAAGAATTAGTTGCAAAAAATTACTAATTGAAGCTAGAGTCAGAGTGTTAGTTAATCCCACAATAAAGATTAATAACAGGCAAATTTCTAACTTTGTTGAGAGAGAAAATAATATTAATGATACTCCTAAAACTAGAGTAGAAATTGCCATCACCTTTTCTAGTCCTATTACTTTCTTACGCTGCATAAGATAAATACCAGAAAAGATAGAACCAAAAGCCGTAGAAGTCATCAGATAACCCATTGTTTCCGCATTGCCTTTCAGGACTTCTTTAGCAAATATCGGTAGAAGATTTACATAAGTCATCGCCATAAAGCAAACTATAATTTGCAATATTAAAATAGATTTAATAGGCATAAAATTATAGACAAAAATAAATCCTTCTTTCAAGTTATGCCAGATTTTTGTAGATTTTGATGTAGATAAATTATTGATATTTGGTTTTAGCCGCATAGTTAAGATAGCTACTATAAAAGGCAAATAGCTAATAGCATCTACTAAAAAACATAAACCTGCCCCATTTCTAGCAATTATCAAACCCCCAATCATCGGACTCACAAATTTAGCTGTATTAATTAAAAATGAATGTACAGCCATTGCACTATAAGTATCACTTCTATTTTCTACTAATCTAGGAATAGTTACTTGACGTGCTGGTAAATCAAAAGCTTTGACTATGCCTTGAAGAATACCAATGATAATAATATCTGTAAAATTTATCTGATTACTAACAGTTAAGAAAGTTAGTAATGAAGATAAAATAATAGATACTATCTGAGTGGTTAACAAAACATATTTTAAATTCCATCTATCTAGTAATACTCCTACCAATGGTGTAATAACCAAGCCCATTGCTTGATTAGTGAAGCCTGCAACACCAACTAACATAGCTGAATTTGTTAATTGATAAACCATCCATACTAGGGCAATTTGTGTCATCCAAGAGCCGAAAAAAGACACGCTTTCCCCAATGAGAAAACCAAATAAATTGGGTGATTTAATTGCAGGTGAGATTTTCAAAAAAGCAAATATTTTGTTGCTTTTTTTTAATGATGTGCTATTTTCTTCTAACATTAATATTACCTATTTTCAGGTATAGTCATTACCGATCTTGCTGAGTTGGACGAATCAAGATTTCATTCACATTTACGTGCTGTGGTTGGCTAACAGCATAAAGTATTGCTGCTGCGATATCTTCACTTTGTAATGGTGTAATTGCTTTCCGTCTGGCTGCAATTTCCTGCTTTGCTACTACATCGGTAATATGCTGATCAATTTCTGTTTCTACTAAACCAGGCTCGATGATAGTAACCCGGATATTATCTTGATATACTTCCTGTCTTAATGCTTCCGAAAAGGCATTTACACCCCATTTAGTTACATTGTAAGCTGCCATTCCTGCTCTGGCAATGCGTCCAGCGACAGATGAAATATTCACAATATGTCCTGATTTTTGGGCTTTGAAAACAGGTAATACAGTGTGAGTTGTGTACATTAACGCTAAAACATTAATATCAATCATTTTCCGCCAGTTTGACGGATCTGCATTTTCAATCCTACCTGGAAATGATATACCTGCATTATTTACCAAAATATCGACGCGCCCAAATTCTGCATGAGCTTTTTGGATCAAATTTTTAACTTGTACTTCATCGGTAATATCTGCAACAACAGGTAATACTTGTCCACCATTTTCAGTAATATGTTTTGCTACTGCTTCTAAACGCTCTCCCCTTCTAGCTGCAATTATTACTTTTGCTCCTTCTGCTGCGAGTGAAATAGCTGTAGCTTCCCCAATTCCCGAAGAAGCCCCGGTAACAATGGCGACTTTTCCTTCTAATTTACTTGCCATAGCGAACATCCCTTGATTAGTTAAAATACGGTATCTTGATACAAATACTGTTGATTCAAAATCAAGCATCTCACAGATCACTAGAAAAAGCAACAAAAATAACCTCTATGTGATACTCTAAGAAAAAAATACGGTAAACTGATTGATATACTGTAGTTTTGTGATAAATTAACTTGAGTCCAAATATTCTATTGACCTTAACCACCAGAGTAATGTTGACTAAATTTTCTCCATTCCGACTATTGGAAGCTGGAATCACCTTCCTAAAAAAATATCAAAAGCAGAACATCCACACTCTTTCCTTACTATTTGCAGTTGGACTGAGTTTAACTTTTGTTATTTCCGCTTGCTCTCCCAACACAAGGGACAATACTGGGACAAATCAGACAGCACAAACAACTGAAACTACTAATTCAAGTCCAAACTCTAACAGTATAGTGGTTCGTATTGGCTATCAAAAAGCTGCAACTGTCCTCTACGCATTAAAAGCCAAAGGAGAATTAGAAAAAGTTTTAAAAGCCTCTGGTGCTTCTGTCACTTGGACTGAATTTCCCGCAGGTCCACCCATGTTAGAAGCTTTAAATGCGGGAAGTATTGACTTTGGTTACACAGGAGAAGCACCTCCTGTATTTGCTCAATCAGGAGGTACACCGTTTGTTTATGTTGCTTATGATCCCTTGAGTACCAAAGCAGAAGCAATTATTGTTCCTCAAGATTCACTTATTAAAAGTGTGGCTGATCTCAAAGGTAAAAAAATCGCTTTTGCTAAAGGCTCTAATACTAACTATTTAGTAGTAAAAGCATTGGAAAAAGCAGGATTACAATATAAAGACATCGAACCTATGGGTCTTAAACCAGCAGATGCTCGCGCTGCTTTTGAAACTAAAAAGGTGGATGCTTGGGCTATTTGGGACCCTTACTTAGCCGCAGCAGAGAAAGCAATAAGTGTACGCACCTTAACAGATGCGACTGGATTAGCACCTAATCGTGGTTATTATCTTGCTGCTAAATCTTTTGCTGATGGTAATTTGGATAGTCTGAAAACGGTTATTGATGAAGTCAAGAAAGTAAGCAACTGGGCAAAAAATAATCCACCTGAAGTTGCTAAGTTACTATCACCTGTATTAGGGATAGATGCGGCTGTTTTAGAAATAGCAGAAAAGCGGCGTGAATATGGTGTATTACCTCTAACAGATGAAATAATTAGGAAACAACAAGAAGTTGCTGATGCTTTCTATAAGATCAAATTGATTCCTAAAGAAGTCAATGTTAAGGAAATAGTTTGGCAAAATAATAAATAATCTGGTAATTGGTAATAGAAAAATTACTAATTATCAATTATTTCTAAAAATCTGCCTTTACTCTCTCCGTGTCTGGAGCGCCTCTGCGTGAGAAAAAAATAAATCAAGGTAATTAAACAGTATGGAATTGGAATAGCCCCCTCAGACTAGAAGTCTGGGGCTAGAACCCACGCAGGTGGGTTTTGCCTGTGTAGCCGCGACTTCTAGTCGCCCAGCAGGTAATAAATTAGACTTGATAATCAACCTATCTAATACTACCCATGTCAGAAAATTATCGTTTTGAAACCCTACAAGTCCATGCTGGACAAGAACCTGCACCTGGTACTAATGCCCGCGCTGTACCAATTTATCAAACTACTTCCTACGTTTTTGATGATGCTGAACATGGAGCGCGGTTATTTGCTCTCCAGGAATTTGGTAACATTTATACCCGGATCATGAATCCGACAACGGATGTATTTGAAAAAAGAATTGCAGCATTAGAAGGGGGTGTAGCAGCTTTAGCCACTGCAAGCGGTCAAGCGGCACAATTTTTAGCAATAAGTATGATCGCTCAAGCAGGAGATAATATTGTTGCTACCAGTTTCCTCTATGGGGGAACTTATAACCAGTTCAAAGTTTCTCTACCACGATTGGGAATAAATGTCAAATTTGTCGAAGGAGATGATCCAGAAAATTTCCGTCAAGCAATTGATGAAAACACAAAAGCCTTGTATCTCGAAACCATTGGTAATCCCCAATTCAACATCCCAGACTTTGCTGTTTTAGCTCAAATTGCCCATGACAATGGTATTCCTTTAATTGTAGATAATACCTTCGGTGCAGGTGGATATCTAGCACGACCAATTGAACATGGTGCAGATATTGTTGTAGAATCTGCTACCAAGTGGATAGGTGGTCATGGTACATCTATTGGCGGCGTGATCGTTGATTCTGGTAAATTTGATTGGGGTAACGGCAAATTTCCCCTCTTTACCGAGCCTTCCCCCAGTTATCATGGATTGAATTTTCAAGAAGTATTTGGGAAAGGTAGTCAATTTGGTAACATTGCTTTTATTATTCGTGCCAGAGTCGAAGGATTAAGAGATTTTGGCGCAGCATTAAGTCCATTTAACGCTTTTCTATTACTGCAAGGATTAGAAACTCTTTCCCTGCGTGTAGAACGTCATATTAGCAATGCTTTAGAATTAGCTAAATGGTTAGAACAACAAGAGCAGGTAGCATGGGTTAATTATCCCGGACTTCCCAATCATCCCTATCATGAACGCGCTAAAAAATATCTCCGACATGGCTTTGGAGGAGTTCTCAATTTTGGTATTAAAGGTGGATTAGAAGCAGGTAAAGCTTTTATTAGTAATGTGAAATTAGCTAGTCATTTGGCAAATGTCGGTGATGCTAAAACTTTGGTAATTCATCCTGCTTCTACAACTCATCAACAGCTAAGTAATAGTGAACAACTTTCGGCTGGTGTAACACCAGATTTAGTGCGGGTATCTGTAGGAATTGAACATATTGACGATATTAAAGAGGATTTTGAACAAGCGTTTAAGAAGATTTCTGGCTAATATACCAAAAGAAAAAGATCCCCGACTTCTTAAATAAGTCGGGGATATGGGGATCTATAGCTAATTGCTAATTTTATGAAATACTTAGACTTCATTTCATCAAAAAACCAGTTTTACCAATTGTCAGCACCATTTTCATTAGAATCTGGTGAAGTATTAATTGGTGTTCAGGTTGCTTATCGTACCTGGGGAAACTTAAACGCAAACCGCGATAATGGGGTCTTAATTTGTCATGCGCTCACTGGTTCTGCTGACGCTGACGACTGGTGGGGAAATTTGTTTGGTTCAGGAAAAGTTTTTGATTCTGACCAGGATTTTATTGTGTGCAGCAACATTTTAGGAAGTTGTTACGGTACAACTGGAGCAACTTCTATTAACCCAAAAACAGGAAATATTTATGGTGGATCTTTTCCCAGAATTACAATTAGGGATATGGTTAACCTCCAATCTGCACTATTAGAATATCTGGAAGTTAAATCTTTACGGTTAGCAATTGGCGGTTCATTGGGTGGAATGCAAGTTTTAGAATGGGCTTTATTATATCCAGAAAAGGTGAGAGCGATCGCACCAATGGCATCACCTGGAAGACATTCAGCTTGGTCTATTGGCTTGAGTGAAGCCCAAAGACAGGCAATTTATAGCGATCGCAATTGGCAAGATGGGAACTATACAACTGATACACCACCAGTCCAAGGATTAGCGGTAGCGCGGATGATGGCAATGATTACCTATCGTTATTGGGAGAGTTTTACAAATCGTTTTGGCAGACAGCAGGATGAATCTAATCAGTTTGCGATCGCTAGTTATTTACAATATCAAGGTCAAAAACTAATAGAACGTTTTGATGCTAATACTTATATTACATTAACTCATGCAATGGATAGTCATGATGTTAGTTGGAACAGAAAAGATTATCAATCTGTTTTGCAAAGTATCAAACAACCGACTTTAATTATCTCTATTGATTCTGATGTTCTTTATCCTCCAGTAGAACAACAAGAATTAGTAGATTTAATTCCTCATGCTCAACTAGGATTACTGAAATCAACTCACGGACATGATGCTTTTTTAATTGATATGGAAGCATTGAATGAAATGGTAGTCTCTTTTAGACAAGAACTAGATGATGAGCAATTAAAAAAAATCAAAATTTAGCTAGTAGAAAATGTACAAATTTGCCCCTGCTTGGGAACAAGAAACAATAGTTTTTGGTGCTTCTCGTCCTGGATATGCTGCTCATCAGGTGTATGATTGGATTGAGTTTATGAAATCTCAAAAAATCAAGGGAGTTTGCTGTTTACTTAGTGAAAAACAACTAGCTAATTATGCTCATCTTTTAGATATATATCAGCAAGAATTTGGTAATCAACAAGTTTGTTGGACACCAATTGAAGATTTTCATTTATCTGATTTAGAAACACTCACACAAGAAATACTGCCTTTTTTAATCACAGCAGATAAACAAAATGAAAAGGTAGTTGTACATTGTGCTGGTGGAATTGGACGGACTGGACATATATTAGCAGCGTGGTTAGTTAGTGTGCGAGGATTTTCTAATCAAGATGCAATTTCTGCGGTGATAAGAACAGGAAGAAATCCTCATGAATCTGTAATGTTAAGTAAAAATACGTTACAAGTTGCACAAGAATTAAATGTGCTGCTGAATAATTGTCGTCTAGCATTCTTAACTAATTGATGAATATTGCATTTGCATGAAAAATCAGCAATTCTTACACACTTTACCTTTGATAAAATAGGTGATTATCAAAATCATTATAAAATTGCAACCGACCAGTTCCCACAACTAAATCATTCGTCTTCTCCCCAGAGGAAATAACATGAACTCGAAATAGATAAATACCTTCGCTGGTGGGATTATAAAAAGGTTTTAAAGCGATAGTAATTGTTTGATTTGCAGAAACTGGTTTATCAAAAGTAGCAATGATAGTTTGTGGTTGAGTTGAACTCTTTGTTAGGGTAATACCTAGCTTTTCTTTTTCTCCACTTGCTTCTATGAAAGCAAAACTGTCTTTCTGATTGAATTTAATATTTTCTACACCTTCTATTTGTGTTAAAACAACCTGTTGCAGTTGCCAATTAGCCAGAGATTCTGGTAATTTGATTGTAAAATAATAAGTTGCATCCCAAGAGCCTATTTGATTGTAACTTGTTTTGGCAGTTAACAAGGGTTTTGGTGGTATCCCGTAGGTAGTAGGCACAGATAAGTAAGTCGGCACGATAAAATCAATATACATTTTTTTCGTAAAAACCCTTAAATAACCTATCTATAAGGTATTTGTCGAATTTACATTTCGTTACATATGTTGATTGTTTAACGCCAACTTACTTAACAAAAAGATTCCTGTACTAATAGCTAGGGTTTTACAAAGAGTTTTGAGGCTGTTCATGTTTTTAGGATTTGATATTTTAAATAGGTTTTTCCATTGCATTAAGTAAGTTGGCGTTAAACAATCAACATATGTAACGAAATGTAAATTCGACAAATACCTTATAGATAGGTTATTTAAGGGTTTTTACGAAAAAAATGT
>NZ_JAQMTJ010000179.1:0-21926 GCF_028330815.1 Dolichospermum lemmermannii CS-548 | reverse complement strand
GTTTCCAACTTGATCATTGTCTAAACTATGATTTGTGGGATTTTGATGATTTGTGGGATTTATTTGCTTAATTTTTGGTGGGTGTTTCCAACTTGATCATTGTCTAAACTATGATTTATGGGATTTTGATGATTTGTGGGATTTATTTGCTTAATTTTTGGTGGGTGTTTCCAACTGGATCATTGTCTAAACTATGATTTATGGGATTTTGATGATTTATGGGATTTATTTGCTTAATTTTTTGTGGATGTGTCAGACTTGATAATTCGGTAACAATTAACAAATTTTTGCCAGTTGTGAGCAAAGGTTCTGGAAGCGAAACTTAAAGTTTAAAAAACCGTCCATTTTTGCTATAGGACTCATATTTGATTTTTATCTCCCTGTTCCCCGTTCCCCGTTCCCCGTTCCCTAATTACTATGATACCTCCTTATCAATTGCTAAAATCACAGATCCGCCGCTTAGGATTGGCCTTGGTACTGCCAATTTCCCTTTTAGGTGTAACAGGATTGCCTACCCAATTGCCACCAGCTACAGCCCAATCTGGGGGGAATCGTCCCCTGACTATCCGCTCTGATACTCAAGAATATGACGCGAAAACCCAAGTAATTACTGCCCGTGGTAATGTGCAAATGGTGTATCCGGCTCGTCAAATTCAAGCCACATCTGCTCAAGCTCAATATTTTAGTAAAGAAAAACGGATTGATTTCAGTGGGAATGTTTACATTTTGCAACAAGGTAGCAATAGTATTCGCGCGGAAAAAGTCACTTATTTAATTGATGAAGGTAAATTTATCGCCTTACCCCAATCTAATCGTCAGGTAGAATCTACATATATGGTGGAGGATGCCAATCCCAGTAGACAAACTACTAAACCGGCACCAAAAACTCCAGCCCTAAAACGTTCTAATTAGTATCTACAACTTAGATAAAACCTCATAGTGAAAATTGTTTTAGAGAATATTCACAAATCTTACGGTAAACGATTAATTGTGAATCGCGTGAATCTTTCCGTTAGCCAGGGTGAAATTGTCGGTTTACTAGGTCCCAATGGGGCTGGGAAAACGACAACATTTTATATTGCTACAGGTTTAGAAAAACCCAATCATGGTAAAGTTTGGTTAGATAATTTTGATATTACTAATTTTCCTATGCACAAAAGGGCTAGATTGGGTATTGGTTATTTAGCTCAAGAACCAAGTGTATTTCGTCATCTTTCAGTGCAAGATAATATTCTCCTAGTATTTGAGCAAACTCAAGTTCCCAGGAGGGAATGGAGACAACGACTACATACTTTATTGCAGGAATTTCGCTTAGAAAAGGTAGCTCTTAGCAAAGGTATTCAACTTTCTGGTGGGGAACGACGACGCACAGAATTAGCAAGAGCTTTAGCCGCAGGTAAAGAGGGACCGAAATTTCTGTTTTTAGATGAACCTTTTGCTGGAGTTGATCCCATTGCTGTATCTGAAATTCAGGAGATTGTCAGCCAATTACGCGATCGCGGTATGGGCATTTTAATTACAGATCATAATGTCCGCGAAACCCTGGCCATTACAGATCGGGCTTACATCATGCGCGAAGGACAAATTCTCGCTTTTGGTAATGCTGATGAACTCTACAATAACCACTTGGTACGACAATATTATTTAGGTGATAATTTCGCAGTTTAAACTTTGCGCCTTTGCTCCTTCCCGTCTTTGCGCGAAACATAAATTATGATATATAAACAGTTTAAACCCTTCTCTAATTTCATTTCCCTATTTTCATTTTCCATCATGGATCGCTACTTGGCGATGCAATTAATTTCACCATTTTTATTTGGTGTCGGTGCATTTACTTCTGTAGTTTTAGCAATTGATAGTTTATTTGAATTATTACGAAAAGTTGTAGAATCTGGACTACCGCTGAATATTGCTTTAGAGATTTTCTTATTAAAGCTACCTTATGTCATGGTTTACTCCTTCCCCATGTCCACTTTGTTAGCTACTTTAATGACCTATAGCCGTCTGTCTAGCGAAAGTGAATTAATTGCTTTACGTGGGTGTGGAGTTAGTGTTTATCGGATGGTTTTTACGGCTGTAGTGTTAAGTTTTGCAGTCACGATCATGACTTATATATTTAATGAGCAAATTGCCCCTGCGGCAAATTATAAAGCTACTATTACCCTAGCACAAGCCCTCAAGTCAGACCAACCTTCCTTTAAACAACAAAATATTTACTATCCTGAATATCGAGAATTTAAAGAAGCAGATGGTAGTAAAAATAAAATACTTTCTCGCTTATTTTATGCTGACCAATTTGATGGTAAGCAAATGAAAGGTTTAACAATTATAGATCGTTCTCGCGGCGGAGTTGATCAAATTGTTGTTTCCGAATCAGCTAAATGGAACGGTCAAAAACAAGTTTGGGATTTTTACAATGGGACTATCTATTTAGTAGCAACAGATCGCTCTTATCGGAATATTTTACGCTTTGAACATCAGCAATTACAACTCCCGCGCACTCCTTTAACCTTAGCCGAAAATAGCCGAGACTATGGCGAAATGAATATTTCTCAAGCCCTAGAACAACTAGAAATAGAACGTTTGGGTGGTAATGATCAGAAAATTCGCAAGCTACAAGTGCGAATTCAACAAAAAATCGCCTTTCCCTTTGTTTGCGTTATTTTTGGTTTAGTTGGCTCAGTTATGGGTAGCATCCCTCAACGCACTGGACGCGGGACAAGTTTTGGTATTAGTGTGATTGTGATTTTCAGTTATTATTTACTATTATCTGTTTCTGGAGCTTTAGCACAGGCTGGTATACTTTCTCCCATAATTGGTGCTTGGTTGCCCAATTTATTTGGATTAGTAACGGGTTTATTTTTATTAATCCGAGTAGCCCAGAGATAATGTAAATTTATAAGTCAGTTATCTGGATATTAGGTTTTTTTAGTCATAATTTCAGCAACAAAAGGCTATATATTATTTAATATCTAGCAGCATTTCGATATGAGTAAAATTCGCATTGTCGTTATTGAAGATCATTACCTCACTCGCTTCTCTATTTGCAAAGCATTACAACAAAAAAACGAAATTGAAGTAGTTGGAGAAGCTGGTAATGCCCGTCATGGTCTAATAATGTTAAAGAAGCTACAGCCAGATGTGGCAATTGTGGATATAGGTTTACCAGATCAAGATGGGATTGAATTAACCAAGGAAATTAAAGCGATCGCTAATCATCGTCAATTATCAAATACAAAGGTATTAATTCTAACGTCATCTGATAATAAAGCATCTGTACTTGCAGCCTTTAGCGCTGGTGCAGATTCCTACTGTATGAAAGATATCCAGTTTGATAATTTACTCGAAGCTATACGGGTAACTGCTGATGGTAATCCTTGGATTGATCCGATGATTGCTCGGATTATTTTAGAAAAGGCACAGCAGAAAACAGATTTTGTCCAATCCAATGATAATAAACCACCTGTTAACTCTAGTATTCTCTCAGACAGAGAATTAGAAGTGTTAAAATTGATTACCAAAGGTTGTAGTAATGATGATATCGCCAAGAGACTTTATATTGTAACTGGAACTGTGAAAACACACATTAGCAATATTATGAATAAATTATGTGCTAATGATCGTACAGAAGCAGCAGTAATTGCTCTGCGTTCTGGCTTAGTTACATAATTATTAAATTAAGGACATCTTGCCATTCAAAGATGTGGAAAGTTGAGTCAAATTATGACTGATAAAAAGTTAGATAAGCTCAAGCTCATGGTGGTAGATGATGAGTTAGATAACTTAGATTTACTCTATCGCACATTTTGGAAAGATTTTAAAGTCTATAGAGCTAATAATGCCAGTGAAGCCTTGGCTATCTTAGAAAAAGAAGGTGAAATGGCTGTGATTATCTCTGACCAGAGAATGCCCGACATCAACGGTAGTGAATTATTAAGTTTGACGGTTGAGCGTTTTCCTGATACAATTCGGATTCTACTAACTGGTTTTACTGATGTGGAAGATTTAGTAGATGCAATTAACTCTGGTCGCGTATTTAAGTACATTACTAAACCTTGGAATCCCAACCAACTTCAATTATTAGTTAAGCAAGCTAGTGACACATATCGCTTAGTTAAAAAACGGGTAGCAGAATTATCTCGGGCATTGCGACGGGAATCTTTATGTAATGCTATGATAAAGGCAATTAGAGAATCTTTAGACTATAACAATATGCTGCAAAAAATTGTTGCCACGATGGGAGAGACATTTGCGGCTCATAATTGTTTACTCAAACCAGTAGAAGATGATTTATTAATACAACAGCCATTTTGCTATCAAAATCCTCAATCTGAAATCTGTAATTTACTTCCAGAACCTAGTGAGTTAATTGCTGAAGTTTTCCAAACCCAACATTATCAAATAACAGAAAATTTTTATAAAGATATCCCTTATCAATACTTGGTTACTCCCCTCATTTATAAACAACATTTACTAGCTATTGTTGCTATTTGTAAGTTAGGAAGCGATCAGATTTGGCATCAAGAAGATATTCAACTAATTACAGATGTGTCCGAACAAGCTGCTTTAGCAATTTCCCAAGCCAAACTCTATCAAAGTCTGCAAGAAAAACAACAACAAATTCACCTGGAGTTGGAAGTAGCTCGCCAAATTCAACATAATATATTACGGCAAACCTTACCGGAAATCACAGGTGTAAAAATCCAAGCTTGTTGCTATCCAGCAAGAGAGGTTGGGGGTGATTTTTTTGAGGTATTTGTCCATGCTAATGGTGATTTGTGGTTAGCAGTTGGTGATGTTTCTGGTAAGGGCGTGCCAGCGGCTTTATTTATGTCTAGTACGATTTCTCTGCTGCGTCGGGAACTATCTCAAGAAGTACCTGTAGAGCCAAATGTGATGATGCAGAATCTGAATTATGCTCTGAGTGATGACTTAATCATCAGTAATTATTTTATCACGATGGTTTTAGCCCGTTATCACCCAAGCACAAGAGAACTTGTCTATGCTAATTCTGGGCATATTTATCCTTTTATGTGGTCACAAAAAACAATTTTTAATGATTCTCCCCATTATCTGAAAGTTCGGAGTATTCCCTTGGGAATATTACCTAAATGGCAAGGAGAATCTGGCCGTTTGATTCTTGCTCCCGGAGATACATTACTGCTGGCTAGTGATGGAATTACGGAAGCAACTGGATGGGAAAATTTAGACAATTTCCAAACAACTAATCGTTCTATGCTCAATCAAGCAGGTTTGTGGCAACTGATTAAAAAACAAACTCAATCACTTAATCTGGATAATTTATTAGCCGTTATTCAAGCCAATAATGATCTCCAAGAAGATGATCAAACTATACTCTGTTTGGAGATTTTATAGGTTATGAAAAGTGAACTTCATGTTCCTAGTGACCTGAGTTTTATCAATATTGTAGAAAACTGGTTATTGGGATGTTTACAATTGCATCTAGGGGAATCTGTTGATTGGACAAAACAATCAAGTCTGTTACGATTAGTTTTGATAGAAGCATACTCTAATGCTGTTCGTCATGCTCATAAAGAAAAGCTAAATTTACCAATTTTACTGCGTTTAGAACTGAAAGACCGAGATCTATCAATAGAGATATGGGATCATGGTGAAGGTTTTGATCTGTCTACTTATTTTCCACCCAACCCCCTTGACAGACAAGAAGGTGGTTATGGTTGGTTAATTATGAATCGGTTGATGGATAAGGTAGAGTATAAATTACAGGTAAATGGTGCTAATTGTCTGAAGCTAGAAATGACTCTCACAGAACTATTGCCTGATGTTTTAAGAGATTGACAATCTCAGATCTAAATACACTGAGATTGTTTAATCAAAGATATGACTTGCTCTACCAAGTTTTCACTAGTAGTCTGTCAAATTTATTTTGACGGGTTTTTGGTAGTGCGGGCCGAAAAGCCCGCGTGAGCGAGACGCTCACACTACAGTCTATCGTTTTTATCTTGACAGACTACTAGGCAAAGTAAAGAAATCAATTCAGAATAAGTTGCAGAAAATTATTTGCTAATACCAGGAAATTCTCTAATTTACACACCATATTTAAATAAAATGATGGTGAGATGGGCATATTGTCTGTCCAAATTTCATCTCATTAAGAATCTTCTGGAAATACCCATTTTGGTGGTTCTGTCATTTTTTTCCGCAATCTTTCTTCAGCTATTTCTAGCATTTTGTCTAAAGAAGTTTCTTCAATAAACTTTGAAGTTGATTCTCTAAACTCGATATTGGGACATTTATCACCTAAAACGCAACCGTTAACACAGGCTTCAGCACAGTTAATTTTTTGCTCCACAATTAATTCCTCTCTAATTTGGGTGTTGTCACTTGGCAAATAAATTTTACCTAATTTGTTTCTTAAACTAGTGTACTGTAGGGGTTTAAGATTGCGCTTTCCTCCTACTTCTAAATTTGTAGAAAAACGGCTCATGTCGGAATTATTAGCTAACACTGGAACTATTGCGGCGATCGCTACTGCTGTTGTCCCTCAGCAAGGTAGTGTAGGTATTGTGCGGGTTTCTGGTGATCAGGCAATGGCGATCGCGCACACTCTATTTTACGCCCCAGGGCGACAAGTTTGGTCAAGTCATCGCATCATTTATGGTTATATTCGTCAACCCCAAACTCAGCAAATTGTTGATGAAGCTTTATTATTAATAATGAAAGCCCCTCGGTCTTTTACCCGTGAAGATGTGGTAGAATTCCATTGTCACGGGGGAATTATGGCGGTGCAACAGGTATTACAACTATGCTTGGAAAATGGCGCAAGATTAGCTCAACCGGGAGAATTTACATTAAGAGCATTTTTAAATGGCAGATTAGACTTAACCCAAGCGGAAAGTATAGCAGATTTAGTGGGAGCAAAATCACCTCAAGCTGCTCAAACGGCTTTGGCTGGATTACAAGGTAAATTAGCCCAACCTATCCGCAAATTACGGGCTAATTGTTTAGATATTTTGGCAGAAATTGAAGCCAGAATTGATTTTGAGGAAGATTTACCACCTTTAGATCAGCAAAGAATTATTGCAGATATTGAGCAAGTGACGGCGGAAATTAGTAAATTATTAGCCACAAAAGACAAGGGTGAATTACTGCGAACTGGTCTAAAAGTGGCGATAGTGGGGCGACCAAACGTGGGAAAATCGAGTTTATTAAATGCTTGGAGTCAGAGTGATCGCGCCATTGTCACCGACTTACCAGGAACAACCCGCGACGTGGTAGAATCTCAATTGGTTGTGGGAGGAATCCCCGTCCAGGTATTAGATACAGCGGGGATTCGGGAAACAGTAGATCAGGTAGAAAAAATCGGTGTAGAGCGATCGCATCGTGCCGCTAATGATGCTGATTTGGTATTATTTACCATTGATGCGGCCTCCGGTTGGACACCCGCAGATCAAGAAATTTATGAACAAGTAAAACACCGTCCGGTAATTTTAGTCATTAATAAAATTGACCTAATTTCATTAGCAGAACAGGAAAACCTGAAATCCAAAATCCAAAATCCAAAATCCAAAATTCTCACAGCCGCAGCGATAAATCAAGGAATTGATAATTTAGAAACAGCGATTTTAGAAATAGTTCAACAGGGAAAAGTTCAAGCCGCTGATCTGGATTTAGCAATTAATCAAAGACAAGCAGCAGCTTTAACAAAAGCCAAGATTGATTTAGCACAAGTGCAAATGACAATCACCGATAAATTACCCTTAGATTTTTGGACAATTGATTTAAGAGGAGCAATTCAAGCATTAGGAGAAATCACCGGAGAAGAAGTTACAGAATCGGTTTTAGATCGGATTTTTAGCCGCTTCTGTATTGGTAAATAAGATCATTTATTGTTTGCAGTCCCCTAATAAAATCTCAAAATTGCAGGATTTTAGGCAGTAATGATTTCTTTGATGATCACATAAGGTTCAACAATCAGAGCATTAAATCGCTTCTCACGGTTGAGATTCCATTCTCCCACTTGATCTATTGTCGGTTTGGCTAATAATTGTTCATCTATCCAATGTTGCACTGAAAGAATATTATCACTAGCGATCGCTTCTCCCACATCTAATAAGTCTAAATTCTCCACTATCACAATTACTGCATCTTTTTGGACATGGGGAATTAACCACTCCCATTCTGCTTCATCGAGATTTTGCTGTAATTTTTCCCGTAATTCCGACATAATTCCCCACTTTATTGATTATTAGTTTGATTTTACAATATCAGAAACCTATTTTTTGTGTGTAGTTAATTTTTTTTAACGAACCACAGAGACACAGAGGACACAGAGATGGAGAAGGAAGGGATATTTATATATTTTTTAAGACGTTATGGTTTCAACTAAATATTCAGGAGGTAGTGAATTAATAAACTGACTTTTGGATTTTGAGTAATTTTTAAAATCTTTGATAAACCAGGAGATAAATAACTGTTTTTTTGCCCTAGTTAAAGCTACGTAAAATAGCCGCTTTTCTTCTTCTATTTTATTATCTCGCAAACTGAAGTAAGTCGGAAATTCTTCTTCACACATACCTGCAATAAACACGGTATCAAATTCTAATCCTTTTGATTGATGAATTGTGATGATTAAAACTTGATTATTTTCTTGGGAAATTTGATCTAAGTTTTTTGCTAATGCTGTATATTCTATAATATTTCTCAGCGCTGTATCAGGATGTAATTCTAAATTATCCTGTTCTTTGAAAATCTTGACTAACCTTTTGAGATTTTCTAATCTGTGTAATTCATGATTTTCATAGTAGTCATATAAACCAGAATCAATTAATATGTTACCTAATAAATCTGCTGGACGTAATTTTTGACTGGTATTTTTCCAACTTTGAATATCATCAGCTAAATTTTCAAATCCTTTTCCATAACGGTAAACTAATGCTTGACGATAATCAGCACGATGTTTAACTACAGGAATGAGAATTGCTAATAATTCTACAGTTGCACGGGTGTCATTAATAGCACTATGATTTGGAAATTGATTTAGTTTTAATTTAGTGGCTAAATTTCCTAAACTATAATTATCTGCTTGAATAAAACGTTTTGCTAAATCCCACGTATCTCCCCATTGAAATTGCGGAGTTGATAAACCTAATTTTTGAGCATCAGCTATAACCATTTTAATGTCAAAGCCGAGATTATGTCCTATTAAAAAAGCATCTTGGATAAATTCTAGAAACTCTGTAAATACATCAATTGCATTTTTGCCATTTGCTGCTAAAAATTCATCACTATAACCGTGTATTTGTTTTGAATCTCCCACAGAAACAGTATCTTTTATATAATTGATAATTTAAACAGTTAACAACGAAACATCAGATATGTGATATTTATTTTTATCTTGAATATACATGAGCAGAGATTTAGCAACATATTCTGCTAACTTAATAGGTACAGCATTACCAATCATCTGTTCTAAATCTGTTTTTGAACCTGCAAAAATAAAATTATCAGGGAAAGTTTGAAGATAACTTCTTTCACGAGTAGTTAATGGACGCAAATCTGGTGTTAATGGTGCAATATCTCCGGGGTGTTGTTGATAAGTTTTAGGTATTGGTCTATTCACACCTCTAATAGTCGGACTTGGTTCATCAATACTAAAAATAGCCCTTCTTTGATAACTTCTAGGATGACGATAATAATATTCAATCCCTAAACTATTCCCTAAATAATCTCTAATAGTTGTCGGTTTTTTAGATAAATTAGCTTCTAGATAAGTCTTGAGATTATCATCTTGACCACCAAGTTCTCCTATACAGAAAAATCTCTTTCTTTTCTGTGGTACACCGCATAAACTAGCATCTAATACTTTTTCGGTTAAACCATAACCACCAGATTTAAGAATTTGCTTAAACTCTTGATATTTGTGAGATTTTCTAAACAATTCTACATTTTCTAAAACAAACCATTGACTTGAAACATTAGCTACTATTTCAGCAAATGTAATACTTAAATCACCTCTCCCTAAATCTTCATTCCGCTTACCAGCACTCGAAAAATCTTGACATGGTGGACCACCAATAATTACATCAGGTAAAAATTGTTTAAATATTGAATAATTATTATTTACCTGACTCAAATCATATTCAAAAATTGGATGATCAAAGTTTTGCTGATAAACATTTATAGCAGATTTCCAGTTTTCAAAAGCAGCGACAATCTCAAATCCACTATTTTGAAATCCTAGTGATAATCCACCACAACCAGAGAATAAATCTATGACTTTTAAGGAAGAGGATTTCATTTGTATATTTATTCGTGTAATACCAATTTTATGTAAGGCTGCACAGAATAAAAATTATCCGCGTTTATCCGCGTTTATCTGCGTTTGATTATCCTTTAAATCTTATTCTATGCAGCTTCATCTCAATTTGGTGCAGAATGTCTAATTGCATTAGGCTGAATTTGATAGTTAACTTACATAAAAACGCACGCATTTATTATTTATGCTGAAAACTCTTGTAGGGTAAGCATACTTCGACAAGCTCAGTACAAGTCTTGCCTGCCCTATAATAAATTCTTACCTGCCCAAATCGTGCATTTCATTAATTGCGTCCGCACACATTTGAGTAACCCTTTCCAATTCCTCCTTCTTAGTAGAACTAGGAGCATCAATTAACTTCCCAATTCTCAAAGTCAAAGGGACTGAACGAGGTACAGAAGAACCAGGTTGTAAAATCTTCTCACTTCCCCATAAACACACTGGTAAAAAAGGAGCTTTGGCCTTGGCTGCGAGGAGGGCTGCACCTCTTTTGGGGTCATGAATGCGACCATCTGGCGTGCGTGTACCTTCTAAAAACACACCCACAGCCCAACCATTATCTAAATATTCTAAAGCGGAACGGATAGCATTGCGGTCAGCACTACCGCGACTTACAGGATAGGCACCGTATAATTTAATGGCTTGTGATAAAACAGGAACTTTAAATAATTCTTCTTTAGCCATATAAGCAACTGGACGACGCACAGAAGTAGAAACTATCGGGGGGTCAAAGTAACTAGCATGATTGCTAACTATGATTACAGGTCCAGATTGGGGGACATTTTCCGCACCATAAATCTTGCCGCGAAAATATGTGTGCAGCAAAGGGCTAATTACCGACCACTTAAAGGCGTGATACAGTGCTAAACTAATTAAGGGTTCACGAGTTCTAGTCACGGAAGATAATATAAATAAAATAGAATCCAAAAGTCAGAATTCAGGAGTCAGAACTTATTTTAACCTCTAACTCCCAAATCTAACCGCTGATTTTGCCTACATCAGTTTCCTACCGTTAAAGCCTGTTGTCCTTGAGGTGAACTAGCATAACCTAGAAATGCTTGTACTCCAGCACTAGCAGGGTCTTTATAGACATAATACAGCGAACGTTTGAAAGGATAACTAGCCGCTTCTGGAGTCAAGCCTTCAATAGCCACGACTCGCACGGTTTGCTGATTAGCAACTTGAGCAAAAGTCGCATAGCCGATACCATCTTTTTTCAAAGCTTGAACTAAGGGAGTTGTGGCATCTTGGGGTAAGGTCGTAATATTGGGTGTAGTCCCAAAATTAGCTCCTTTTAAGACTAGTTCTTTAAAAGTTTGATGTGTGCCACTAATTGCTGGACGATTAATGACGCGGATAGTTGCGGCTGAACCACCCACGGCTGACCAATTATTAATTTTTCCCTGAAATATATCTGCAATTTGACTACTGGTTAATCCTTGCTTAAAAGGATTTGCTGTACCGACCATCAAAGCGATCGCATCTTGTGTTACAGTAACAGCCTTTAATCCCTGACTTTGTTCCTGTATTGTCAATGGTCTAGAAGCTGCCGCAATATCAACTTTACCAGCTAAAAGATCATTAATTCCCTTATCTGTCCCATTCCCTACAGCTTCCACCTTTGTCCCAGGAAACTGTTTCTCAAACCCATTTTTGAGATTTTGGTTAATTGTCACCATACTCGTAGAACCGTCTATTTTGACAGTAGTACCGCTGGCTACTGTCGTTGGTAGCGGGAAAGTCCCAGTAGTGGTAGTTGTTGTACCACCAGTGGGGGAATTATTTTCTGGCTGTGTGGTTATTGAGGCAGGGTTACGCATAAAAAACCACCAGTAACCACTACCCAAAAGCCCTAAAAATAGCAAAATAAAAACAATAGGAGGCGGTCCACTTCTCTGACTCATAAATTCCTAATTATTCTGGTAGTTGTTTAGGTTTAGAATCCTGTAACCTTTGTAAACGACGAGCAACTTCGTCATCTAATGTCATAGTTTCAATCTCAGCCTGGAGTTTTTCGGTAGGATTTTCCGACAATTCGGCTAAAGCTTCTATCTGCAAATTCCGACGTTCAACCGCACCTTTAGCCTTTTCAAAATCACTTTTAGCCGAACCAATGTCAATTTCATTATTGACTTTAGCAATCATAGCCAGGGCTTCATTTACCTCTGACATATCCTTGATGTTCTGCATATCAGATTTGTAGGTTTCTAATTTTACGCGCTCCCGGTTGAGCCTATCCTTAGAAGCTTTGACCGAAGTTTCTGCTTGTTTAACCATTTCCTCCAGTTTGGGCAAAATTTGCTCTGTTTGAATTAGCTTACTCATGGCCATTCGCGCAGCTTCTTCATTACCACTACGTTGAGCAATCATAGCTTGTTGCTCTAGAGTTTTGGATTCTGTAATTTTTGCCTCATATTTGCGTTTAGCAGTCTTATATGCGCCCTCTTGAGCCGCAACTGCTGCCGCTAGTTTCTGAACGGCTTCTTGCATTGACTGAAGGGATTCTTCAGCAACTGCTACAGCCACTTTACCACCAGACTCTACAGGCATTCCCCATAACCAGTTCCAAATCCCAACTATGGTTCGTCCTGCCCTTTCACCCATTATCCAGTAGACAGCTTTTTTCATAACTGAAAGTTATTGCAGTAAGGATGGTTATGGTAATATTTTTACCTTAAACTTGACATACATCCCAGTTGTATGTCAACTTTTTTCATCATTTTTGATTTACTTTAACAGTTTTGCGTAATTCCCCACCCTCAATGTACTCATAGCTTGCCTGGGAATGATAGCGCAGCGTGGCGTAAGCCATATTCCCAGTCTGATAGCAAAAGTTGTCTTTTGATGACTAAATAAGCAGAATATTTTTTAAATTGTTGAGTTTACTTTAGTAAACTTTGGTTATAAAACTTCAAATCTCAGCCGTTTCGGATATCCCTACTTACTATCATCACTTAGATGATTTGTGCATAAGATTGGACAATCTACAGATTTGTTTCCCGACCAATCTGTGAAGATATTATCATCTTTGTAATGTCTGGGTGTTTGCAGCATCAATTCCCATACTTTGCCAGCATTCAACAAATTAAATTTCTCAGGATAATGTGTTTGTAATAGTGCTTGCACCATTGGCGCATAATCTGAATTTATGCCGGGAAAAATGTGATGTTCTGTATGGTAAGAAAAGTTTAAATGTAAAAGATCAAATATTTTAGGAACTCGAATAGAGAGACTATTGATCAGCACATCATTTACACTTGTCATGGGACATAACATATGATTAGTATAGATATAAAATATCAACCCTGCATAGCCTATCCAAATGGGTAAAAAGTAGCTAAGAAGCAGTTTGATGGGATGGAATTCCAGGTAGGTTAAGATACTCGCATGAATGCCGACAATCATTAATAATTCTAGTGCTATTGCTCGTCGTTCTTTCCCACTAACTCTAAAAGCCACCACAGGATATTGGGCTTTACCATTATTGAATAATAAAACTGAGGTGAGATTACGAAATGCGTGAACTCCCCAAGCATGACCCATTCCTATAAATAATAAAATAGGATTTACCTCAGCCGAAGGCACAAAAGCATTCTGAATCCATTTACCCCAATTTTTAGGTTGACTGTCCAAATAATTGCGATCTGGATCTTGTAAAGAATTTGTTTTATTGTGATGTTCTCGATTGTGTATAGCCTTCCATAAAGTTGGTGGCATCCATAACATTGTAAGTCCCAATAAACTAATTACTTGTCTTAACCAGGGATTTTTAACCGTGCGGCTGTGCAGCAAATTGTGGGTGCTAAATAGGAGAACAATCACACTATTAGCCATCACTAATGCTAATGGCAAATACAGCCAAAGAAAATACCAATTCCAGTCATCAAGATGATTGGCGATTCCCCAGCCCAGAATCATAATTGCTAGATTAATTAAAAGAATCCAGAGTTTATTAGTATCAGGAAGAAATGCCTCTGATGGTAGTAAAGGACGCAGCTTTTTAGCATATTCTGCTTGGGTCATCCAAGTTTTTTGTGCAAGTGTATTCATGAATCTTTGTAGTTTTCTTTACAGGGTTATTAGTCCAAGTTTTGAGCAATTTTAAGTAGGGTTTGCTGAATAAGTACCCAAAGCGAACCTAGATGCAACACAGTGCTAAAAATGGTGGTTTGGGAGATTGGTTTCCAAATTCACCCCCTGATTTTCCATAGAAATGCAAGGATTTTGAGGCTCTAAATGCCATATCCTTGCACTTTTTTGTTGTCAAAATCCGCGAAACCCTTATTGAGAAGCGGTTCTAGCTTTACTCAGCAAGCCCTAAGTACAAGGTTGACTTTTTGGCGTTATCTTACTTTAATCCTGACAAATCAATGAAGTTCATCAAATAAATTTTGAGACAATAAAAATAGACATCATAGAAAGGTTATGTTGCCAATTTCATCTACATAATGACTTATTTAATTGTGAATTAATTTGTGCAATTACCTATTCAGGTAACTCCCCAGCATTACGAATGTTCTCTAAAATCAAGCCAGTTGCAGTCCGTTTAATCAAACCTGTTAAGACGTTCCCAGGACCAATTTCCACAACTTTCTCAATGCCATTTTCTGGTAATTGTAAAGAAATTTCTCGCCAACGCACAGGACCTGTCATTTGTTGAGAAAGACGCTGTTTTAAAGTTTCCGCTACTACCGCTGGACTTGGATCTACATTAGACAAAACTGGGACGGTTGCTGACTGAAAAATCACTGAATCGAGAACTTGTTGAAATTCCGTTGCGGCTGCTTTCATTAAATGGGAATGAAATGCTCCCGAAACCTTTAAGGGAATAGCGCGTTTAGCTTTGACTTGTGACATGACAGCCTGTACAGCTTCGGGAGTTCCAGAAATAACAACTTGGGCAGGACTGTTATCATTTGCTAAAACTACATCAGGTGTTTCGCTAATAACTTTTTCTAATTCTTCTCGGTCAAAGTTCATTAGTGCGGCCATCATTCCCCCAGCAGCACTATCCATTAATTCTGCCCGTCGTTTTACCAAATGTAACCCAGCAGACCATTCAAACACACCAGCCACATAAAGGGCTATATACTCGCCTAAACTATGACCTGCAACTAAGTCTGGTTGCTGTCCTTTTTCCCGCAAAATATCAGCAATAATACTTTCGATTACATATAAACTAGGTTGGGTATAAAGTGTCCGTGATAAGGTTTCAATATCACTTTGGCAGATATCTGTGACAGACCAGCCCAAAATTTCCTCAGCTTGAATAAATTTTTCTTTGGCAGATGGTAGATTTAACAAGTCTATTCCCATTCCCAGCGATTGAGAACCTTGTCCGGGAAACACCCATGCAGTTTTAGTCATTTGTTCTTTGTTAGTTGTTAGTTGTCAGTAGGGGCGAAGCATTTGGAAGATAAATTATCGGTCATTGCCAAAAATAGTTCTCCAAATGCTTCGCCCGTACAGTTGTTCGTTGTTATTAATTTTCTGATTTTTAATTTTTAATTCTCAATTTTGAATTGTTTATCTTCCCCATTTAAAAATGGCTGCACCCCAGGAAAGACCGGCACCAAAACCAGATGCAGCAATAATATCATTGGGTTTGATTTTCCCGGCTCGCACTGCTTCATCTAACGCCAGAGGGATAGATGCGGCGGAGGTGTTACCATAGTCGGATACATTACTGATCACTTTATGTTCGGGAATCTCTAAGCGTTCAGCAACGGAATTGATAATTCTTTGATTTGCTTGATGTAATACCAGCCAATCTATATTTTCTACTTTGAGATTAGCTGCAAACAGGGCTTTGTCTATCACTTCTGGAACTTTTTGCACAGCGAAGCGGTAGACTTCTTTGCCGTTCATGGTAATGGGGTGATATTTGCCTGTAGATACATGAATATCTGGTGTCAGTTCTGTGGTAGAGGCGTTATAGGACAGGTTAAGACAATTGTTTTGAGAACCATCGCTTTTGAGGCAAAATCCTAATAGGCGATCGCTCTTATTAGCCTGTAATACCACTGCCCCAGCCCCATCACCAAATAACACACAACTGCGTCTATCTTGCCAATCTACCCACCGAGAGAGGATATCAGCCCCAATTAAGAGTACATTTTGATAAACACCTGTTCTGATGTATTGTGCGGCTGTAACTAAACCAAAGACAAAACCAGAACAAGCGGCGGTTAAGTCAAAGGCGACTGCTTTGGTAGCACCTAATTCACCTTGAACACGGCAAGCAGTGCCAAATAGGTCATCAGGGGTGGATGTGGCCAATAAAATTAAATCTATGTCTGCTGCTGTGATCCCGGCGGCGGCAATGGCCTGTTGACTAGCCGCAGTGGCCAATGATGCCAGTGAGTCAGGGGGCAACGCTAACCGTCTTTGACGAATTCCTGTTCTTGAGGCAATCCACTCATCTGATGTTTCTACCAGTTGAGTTAACTCTTGGTTGTGTAAACAAGTTGCTGGGACTGCTGAACCACTGCCTGTAATTGCTATACCACCGTTAAAAAAATTTTGCACTTCTTTTTTTCCTCAATTGTCAATTGTCATTTGTAAATTGTCAGTTGTCTTGTTTGTAAGCATTAATAACGAGTACCAATGACAATCCCAATTTTAGATTTGAGATTAAGAACAATAGATTTATAAAAGTAATTATGAATCTAAAATCCGCAATCTAAAATTGGATGACAAGTGACAAATGGCTGTTAGCGGAGGATCTCTACTTTTGAGAAGTAATAGTTAACTACTTTCATTTTGGAGAATTTGATATTGGGATTGAAGTCTTTCTAACACCTGATTATCTACGGCTTCTTTAGCCATGCGAATGGCACTAAAAATAGATGGTGCTTGGGAACTGCCATGACCAATAAAACAAATACCGCTGACACCCAAAAGCAAAGCGCCTCCATGTTCAGCGTGATCCATGCGCTGTTTAACGCGTTTTAAGTTGGGTTTTAAAATCGCTGTACCGATTTGACCGTGTATCCCTTGGGGTAATTCTTCTCGGAGAATTTGCAGAATTACTCCGCCAACTGCTTCGGCAAATTTTAATAAAATATTACCCACAAAGCCGTCGCAAACAATCACATCAAATTCACCGGACAATACATCACGCCCTTCAGCATTACCAGTGAAATTAATTTGAGTATTTTCCCGTAACAATTGGTGGGCGCGAAGAACTACTTCGTTACCTTTAGTATCTTCTTCGCCAATATTCAATAAACCTATTTTGGGATTTTCTGTTCCCAAAACATACTGACTGTAAATTGAACCCATGACTGCAAACTGCTCTAAAAACTTAGGGCGACAGTCTACATTAGCACCGACATCCAGGATCATTACTGGCTTGCCGGCTTTGATGGTGGGGAATACTGTGCCAATTGCTGGGCGGTCAATTCCCGGTAATCTTCCTAAGCGTAGCAAAGCTGAGGCCATGGCTGCCCCAGAGTGTCCAGCAGAAAATACAGCATCTGCTTGTTGATTTTTAACTAAATCCATCGCTATGTTGATGGAAGATTTCCGCTTGCGTCTAACTGCGTTGAGAGGATCTTCATCCATAGCGATCGTTTCCTCGGCAGGAACAATCTCCAAATCCGCCATAGTTGTCTTTGGCGGCATTACAGCCTCGATTTGTTGGGGATCTCCAACCAGTAATATTTTTACACCCAATTCCTCTCGCGCCCGCAGTGCGCCGGCGACGATTTCAGCGGGTGCATGATCTCCCCCCATTGCGTCAATTGCGATCCTTACACCAGTCGATCCCATTGCTCAGAGCTTATAGAAACCTTACAAATTTTATCAGATTGCAATACTTAAAAATTTAAAATTCTCAAAAAAGCATAAGAAAATCTACTTTTTCTCAAATCAAGAGAATTAATATACTTAATTTCGTTAAAGTCCGCTTGCTAATACTTACTTATAGTTATATTTACTAGTATCCAAAAAAAATCAAAAATTTAGATTCCCGACTTTTTCAAAAAATCGAGAATCTGGAAAAACCTTATAAACTTCTGGGAAGGTGTGTATCTAACCAAGTAACTAAATCAGATATTCCTGAAAAATCTAAAAACTCTTCTCCCAATATTTCTAACTGTTCAGTAGGTAATAAACGAATTCGTTCAACTATAAATGAATCCATTTCTCCAAACCGCCGATTTAATTGACGATTCAGGAAACGGAAAGCTTCTTTTTGTTCTCCCTTTTGCAAAATATCCTGATAAATTACAGATTCTTGCATAATATCCTCACTCAATAATTGACGAATTAGATTTTTATCGAATCGTAAACCTGCTAAAATCTCCGTGTAAGCAGCAGTATTCTGTCTGGCTGGTACATCTGTAATTTTAGCAATTTCTGTGGCTACTTGGGATAATAACCCTGGTGCGGAATTTGTTCTTGTTAATGGTGCTAAAGGTAATAATGCTGGGTTATGGAGAAACAAATCTGAATCTTGTTCCCACATTCGGATGACTCGATAGCGATGATTTGTCATTTCATCAATATAAGCCTCGGTAAAAGCGATTTCATTACTTGTTTCCTGCAAGAAAATCACCACTTGGGTAACAGGTAGATTATATTGTCTAACTAATCTGACAAAATAATCCAATATTCTTAACGGAATGGGAGTTTCTGATTTGGTGTTAGTTTGAAATTCTAGATGTAGGATTCTGTTCTTTGTTTGCAGCAATATAACCGAATCTGCGCGAATTGGTTCAATACTTAATTCGGTTTTTAAGACTTTAATTTTTTCGACTTCTTCAGGTAATAACCAGTTGGCAAAATCAAGGGGATATTTTTCCGCTAGGATTTTACAGACATTATCAAAACTCACAATTCACACCCTGATTCACAATTTTTTAATTTATGGTAAGGGCGGGAAAACCCCGCCCTGTTGAGATGAAATTAAACTAACTTAAAACCCAGCTAACCAGTGTTCTCACACCAAAACCAGTTGCCCCAGCACCATTGTAGCCATGTTCCTTATCAGCCCAAACTGGTCCGGCAATATCTAAATGCGCCCAAGGAGTATCCTTGACAAACTGCTTGAGAAATAAAGCCGCAGTAATTGAACCGCCATAACGAGGTCCGGTATTTTTCATGTCAGCAATACCCGATTTTAACCCGTCAAAATATTTATCTTCCATCGGCATCCGCCAAATTTTCTCACCAGCACTATCAGCGGCTGTTTGCAGTTGGGAAGCTACCGCATCATCTGGTGTAAATAAACCAGCGATATCTTCACCCAAAGCTACCACACAAGCACCTGTGAGAGTAGCTAAATCAACGATCGCATCTACACCCAATTTATCAGCATAAACCAAGGCATCAGCCAAGGTTAATCGCCCTTCAGCATCGGTGTTGTTAACTTCGATGGTTTTGCCATTTGATGCGGTTAAGATGTCTCCAGGGTGCATAGCCTTACCGCTAATCATGTTTTCGGTGACGGCGGAGATAAAGTGAACTTCTACATCTGGTTTTAACTGCCCAATGGCTTTAGCAGCGCCTAAAGTTGCGGCTGCACCACCCATATCCATTTTCATGGTTTCAATGCCGCTACCAGCCCCTTTAATGTTCAAACCACCGGAATCAAAAGTTACACCTTTGCCGATAATTGCCAGTTTTCGTCTCGGTGTGGTGGCTGGTTTGTAGATGAGGTGAATGAATTTTGGTGGTAAATCAGAAGCTTGGGCAACTCCCAAAAATGCGCCCATACCGAGGTTTTCACATTCTTCCTGTTCGAGAATTTCCAGTTCTAACCCGTGTTCGTGAGCGATCGCTTGGGCAGTTTCTGCCATAGTAATAGATGTAACCGCGTTAGCTGGGGCTGCTACTAACTGTCTCGCCAAAATCACACCAGAAACAATTTGATTAGCACGGGCAATAGCAGCTTCTTGTCCTGCTAAACCAAGTAAATCAATAGTTTCGATCTGGGGATTTTTATCTTCTGGTTCAGATTTAAAGCGAATATCTTGGTAAAGTGCTAATTCTATGCCTTCAGTCAATGCCTGGGCTGTGGCGGCTGGATCATTGTTCCACAGTGGTAAACTGATTCCCAGGGTTTTGGTTTTTTGCTTTTTGGCGGTTCGGGCTACAGTAGCCGCAACCCGGCGTAAATTTTCTAATTTCAGCGCGTCTGGTTTCCCTAAACCCACCAAAATCAGCTTCCGCACGGCATGAGTCGCACCTAAGCGAATGACGATGATGCTATTTGCCTTACCTGTAAATTCTTCTTCGGCAATAACTTCTTGGACAATTCCCGCACATTTATCATTTAAGCTGGCAAGATCACCAGTTAACTCTACTGCGTCTTCAAATAAGCCAATGGCTAAAGTATCACCAGTCCAATCTAATAATGCTGTATTTGTAGGTTGAATCGTCATTTTTGTAAGTTCTGTTGATCTTCCGTCATGTACCAGTATTGCTCAAATTTTCTGAATCATGGGCGTTTGACGCAACGTCTTGACAATCTGGTAGAATTAGAAACAGTTTACAAAGTTTTATCTGTTTTTTAGAAATCTGCTGCTTGTAAAAATTATTAATATGTCTAAAGATACAAATCAACCCCAACTACCACCAACTAGTGCCATTGAGAGTGTAACTAATGTTGCATTTGAAAATTGGTTTGAATATCCAGTTAGGGCGCAACCTCACCACACGGACTATGCAGGTATTGTTTGGCATGGCACTTATTTGACCTGGATGGAAGAAGCACGGGTAGAATGTTTGCGTTCTATTGGCATTGAATTTGCTGATTTAGTGGCGTTAGGTTGTGATTTGCCTGTGGTGGAGTTATCAATCCGTTATCATCGATCAGTGCAGTTAGGGATGTCAGTCTTAGTAAAAACACGGATGGCTGAGGTGACTGGAGTGCGAATGAACTGGCACTATACCCTTGTTTCTCCTGATGGTCAGGATTTATACATTACTGCTCAGGTGACGTTAGTGGCTTTAGATCGGGAAAAGGGGAAAATTATGCGGCAGTTACCACCCGCGTTTCAAGATGCTTTAGCGAAGATTTCTGGATCTCGGAAGATTGGGTAATTATTAAAAATGAAAAATTAGATTTTTTAGGGCAATATCCAGGTTGAAATTGCCCAAAATTATCTACTTTTGTCTATCTAACCAAGTGACTAAATCAGATATTGCTGAAAAGTCTAAAAACTCTTCTCCTAATATTTCTAATTGTTCAGTGGATAATAAGCGCATCTTTTCAATTATTGGTAAAGATATTTCACCAAACCGCCGATTTAATTGACGATTCAAGAAACGAAAAGCTTCTTTTTGTTCTCCTATTTTTTCTCCTTTGAGTTCACCCTTTTGCAAAATATCCTGATAAATTACAGATTCTTGCATAATATCCTCGCTCAATAATTGACGAATTAGATTTCTCTCGAATCGTAAACCTGCTAAAATCTCTTTTTACAAACATTATCAAAACTCACAATTTACACCCTTTGGGTAATGGTTACAATTCTGACTAAGTAAGTAGACGAAAATAAATCAAAGTAGATTAAGTAATGTAAAAAATCTGGAGATGATTTCGTAGTAAGGGCTTCAGCCCTTAAATGAGGAATAAATTCCTCACTACAAACTTTGAATTATTCAAGCCGTTCTACTT
>NZ_JAQMTJ010000178.1:0-18569 GCF_028330815.1 Dolichospermum lemmermannii CS-548 | reverse complement strand
CCCCTCTCCAAACCTCTCCCCTGCAAGGGGAGAGGCTTTAAAACCCCCATTCCCTTGCAGGGAAGGGGGGTAGGGGGGTTAGGTTTTTGGAGATTACCGGTTTGATATAATACTTTTCAAACAACCTCTAAGGTCAAGCTGCATAAAAATTATCATAAGTAGGTGAACACAATAAAACCAAACTGTGTAAAGAAACGTAAAATCGCCCAAACCCTCTTCACTCTTGCCTCTTGCCTCTTGCCTTTTGCCTTGCCATAACGACAATTTTCAACGCCAACCTACTTATGTACATCTGATTTATTTGCCCAAGTTCGACAATGCCGTTATTGGATACTACTTCACCTGCAGGAGTATAAATGTCAAAAATTACACCATTCTGGGGAGCTTTAACATAAGTTTGATCTAAGTTGGCTTTGGCTGATACTAAGTCTACTGGACGCACTTCATCTATTTTATTTAATGAAGTACATTCTATTTCGCGCAGAGGCGCAAAGAAGCAAAGGCGCAAATTTGATTAATTTGTCGGTTTTAAAGATGAGGAAATTGAAAAATTGTTAAAATAAATATGAGATGGAAATAGATGAGTAAATATAATTTATTGGGAGAGATATAAAGTTATTATTGCTTATTACTCCAGCAATTGGTATTCTTATAAAAGCAGGCTTAATCCATTTATAAGTATCAAATAAATGAATCACCAAACTACCTTTCAAGAAATTGCTTCTCAATTGCAATTATTCCAAAGTATAGAACAGAAAGAAAGATTTATATTTGTAATTGGTGCTTTAACATCGCGGTTAATTAGTTTATATAAAGCTTCCGAAATAATGGAAATGGATACAGAAATGTTTTTGAAAGTTTTAGAATTAATGGGGATAGATTTTTCATATCTTACAGTTGAAGATGTTGTTATAGAGAAAATCTGGTAAGCATGATGAAAATAGTTTTGATGGTATTTTTGAAGATTGATAATTAAATTCTTGCTATTTGAATCTGAGTTGTAAATACGATATTACGATTGGATTTGTCAAGTACCGCATCAATTCTATCGTGATTAGTTTGTATGTATTCCTGGATGCTGAAAAATGAGCAGGTAAGCCGATAAAATTAGTCAGAATGCGGGTAGCAGTTAAAGCTGTCAAAATTCTAGAATGAAATATAAGGTGAATGAATTAAAATTATTGCTATGCTGAACCGAATCAAAGACTTAACAACAAATATATCACACCGCTTAGTCGAAATCCGTCGCCATCTTCATGCACACCCAGAACTTAGTGGGCAAGAATATCAAACCGCTGCTTTTGTTGCAGGTGTGTTATCTGCCAATGGCTTGCACGTAGAAGAGGGAATAGGTAGAACAGGTGTCATTGGTGAATTACAAGGAACTCAACCTAGTGATAGGATATTGGCAATTCGCACTGATATGGATGCTTTACCCATTCAAGAACGCACAAGTTTAGAATATGCTTCTCGAATTGAAGGAGTCATGCACGCTTGTGGCCATGATATTCATACTACAGTAGGTTTGGGGACAGCGATGGTACTTTCCCAAATTGCCCCTGAATTGGGTGGAAAGGTGCGGTTTTTATTTCAACCTGCTGAGGAAATTGCCCAAGGTGCAAATTGGATGGTACAAGATGGAGTGATGAATAATGTTGCGGCTATTTTAGGGTTACACGTTTTTCCTTCCATTCCCGCTGGTTCAGTTGGTATCCGTTACGGTGCGTTAACAGCCGCCGCAGACAATTTAGAAATTATTATTATTGGTGAATCTGGACATGGTGCGCGTCCCCATGAAGCCATAGATGCAATTTGGATTGCAGCGCAAGTGATTACATCATTACAACAAGCTATTAGCCGCACTCAAAACCCTTTGCGTCCCGTAGTATTAAGTATTGGCCAAATTAATGGCGGAAGAGCGCCAAATGTAATTGCTGATAAAGTACAGTTATTAGGAACAGTGCGATCGCTTCACCCAGAAACCCGTGATAAACTACCACAGTGGATTGAAAACATAGTGGCTAATGTTTGTAATTCTTTCAACGCCAAATATCAAGTTAATTATCATCAAGGTGTTCCCAGTGTTCAAAATGATAATGCCTTAACACAACTATTACAATCCTCCGCAGAAGAAGCTTGGAGTAATGATCGTGTCCAAATTTTACCAGAACCATCATTAGGTGCAGAAGATTTTTCTGTTTATTTAGAACACGCCCCTGGTTCAATGTTTCGCTTAGGTGTAGGCTATGAAGAGAGAATAATTAATCATCCCTTGCATCATCCCCAATTTGAAGTTGATGAATCTGCTATTATTACTGGAGTAGTCACATTAGCTTATGCAGCTTATAAATATTGGCTAAATAAGTCAGAAGTATGATTTGTGTGATTGGTTTGATTTAGATGATTAATTAGTCAAACAAATCACAAAAATCACAAAAATCACAGAAATCACAAAAATCACAGTCCAGAAATTGCTCTTTAAATAAATTCCAGAAAATTACACTGTCAATCATGCCACCAATCGAAACTATAGATTCCAACTCATCAGAACAAAGCACTAATAATTGGTATTTAGTCACTGTCCGTTCTAAAAAAAGAGAAGTATTTTTGAAATATCTGAATTTAGCTATTAGCCAAAATCAATTACAAGACTTGGTAATAGAGATAAAAAGTCCCCAAGATGCAGTTTATCAAGATATTGTTTTATTAAATATCAGTAATTTCAAAAATACCTATATACAACTTAAAAAAATCGAATGTTTCCAAAATATCGAACGAAAACCTTTAGCATTACCACAAGTAAATAGAATGTTGGGTATTGGATAAAATTTATAGCAGAGAATAGGGAATAGGGCAAGTAGAAATTTATGAAAAAATCTTTTTTAGCTCTTTTCTATGTGTTCTCTGTGGTTATAAAAAATCCAAAAAATACATAATGGAAAAAAGAGTAAAAGTTAAACCAAATTCTCAACAGCAAAAGATTGAAGAATTAGCAGATGGTAGTTTAACTGTACATCTTAAATCACCACCAGTAGATGGTAAAGCTAATGAAGAGTTAATTAAACTACTAGCCAAAAAATTTGATGTTGCTAAATCCTCTATCAGAATTAAATCTGGGACAACATCTCGACAAAAGGTAATTGAAATTGATGGAATTTAGGGCAATTATCAATTACCAATCACCCATTTGGCACAATTGCTAGGTATGATATTTTATCTGCAAACATTTACCCAGTAAAACCTGACTATGACTCAAAACTACCGCATTACCCTACTACCTGGAGATGGCATTGGTCCCGAAATTATGTCCGTAGCAGTGGACGTGCTGAAATTTGTCGGTAAACGCTTTGATTTTTCCTTTGAATTTTCCACAGCTTTAATTGGTGGTGCTGCTATTGACGAAACAGGCGAACCACTACCCGCTGTTACCTTAGATAGGTGCCGCAATAGCGATGCTGTCTTACTCGCTGCTATTGGTGGTTACAAATGGGATTCTCTCCCCTCAAATTTACGCCCAGAAGCAGGTTTATTGGGGTTGCGGGCTGGTTTACAACTATTTGCTAATTTACGTCCTGCGAAAATTCTCCCCCAGTTAATTGACGCTTCCACCTTGAAACGAGAGGTTGTAGAAGGAGTAGATATCATGGTGGTGCGGGAACTCACCGGCGGGATTTATTTTGGTAAACCCAAAGGCATTTTTACAACAGAAACCGGAGAAAAACGCGGTGTAAATACGATGGTTTACACAGAATCAGAAATTGAACGCATTGGCCGCGTAGCTTTTGAAACAGCGCGGAAACGAGGTGGTAAACTCTGTTCAGTGGATAAAGCCAATGTGTTAGAAGTATCTCAATTATGGCGGGAAAAAATTACACAACTTTCCTCAGAATATACTGATGTTGAGTTATCTCACTTGTATGTAGATAATGCCGCCATGCAATTAGTCCGCGCTCCCAAACAATTTGATACAATTGTTACAGGAAACTTATTTGGTGATATTCTCTCTGATGCTGCGGCAATGCTCACAGGTAGTATAGGAATGTTACCTTCTGCTAGTTTGGGGGCTGATGGTCCCGGTGTCTATGAACCAGTTCATGGTTCAGCCCCGGATATTGCCGGACTTGATCAAGCCAACCCCTTAGCACAGGTTTTAAGCGCCGCCATGATGTTGCGTTATGCTTTAGACCAAGCAGCAGCAGCAGACTTAATTGAAAATAGCGTGTTACAAGTTTTAGAACAAGGTTATCGCACAGGAGATATTATGTCCCCAGGAATGAAACTTGTCGGTTGTCGAGCTATGGGCGCAGCACTAATGGAAATTCTGCAATTAAAATCACGTTAAAGTGTAAATCTGGAAGTTTTACTATTTATTGTGAAGACTTTCAGATACACTAAAAGCAAATCTGTAAATCTCAATATAAAAGCCAATTGTGTACGCTTTACAACAAGAACAGGCAAACTTTACCCACTCCAAAAAGCATCCTTCTTTGATTGATCCTACTGTAATTAGAGCAGCTAGTCACATCTACTATACCTACTGTGAAGTCCATCCAGAAATAGTAGGAAAAGCTACAGGAGTAGCAATTAGTCGGGTAACTCATCGGGGTAAAGTGATTTTTACTAAGTACCCAGTGTTATTACCACAGGAATGTTTTGTGCCGTTGAATCAAATTGAGTCCTATATGTATTAGTCAACTGACAACTGACAAATAATAATATGGACATTTTAATGAATATTTCAGCCAGTATCATTGTCTTTGTTTTGGGTGCATCTCTGGGTAGTTTTATTAATGTTGTGGTTTATCGGCTACCGGCTGGCTTATCAGTGTTGTGGCCACCTTCTCGCTGTCCCAAGTGCTTAAATAGGTTGAAGGCTTATGATAATGTCCCGGTTTTCGGTTGGTTGTGGTTAAAAGGGCGGTGTCGTTATTGCCAAACTCAGATTTCTCGCCGTTATCCATTAGTGGAGGCATTAACAGGGATAATATTTTTAATAGTATTTTGGGTTTTTCAATTTTCAATTTTCACCCTGGGATATTGGGCTTTTTGTAGTTGGTTATTGGCTTTATCTCTCATAGATTTAGATACAATGACCTTACCTAACCCCTTAACTAAATCGGGTTTAATTTTAGGAATAGTCTTTCAAATGGCTGTTGGTTGGTTATCAGAACCGACTGCGGTGGGATTATCAAAACGCTTAATAACCGGAATAGCCGGTGCAGTTCTGGGTTTATGGCTGTTTGATGCGATCGCCCTTTTAGGTTCTATGGCTTTTGGCAAAACGGTCATGGGTGCAGGTGACGCTAAATTAGCTGCTATGATGGGAGCATGGTTAGGATGGCGTTATTTACTACTAGCGGTTTTTATCTCCTGCATTTTGGGAGTATTCGTCGGTGGTGGCGCAATTATCCTCTCTCGTCACCAAATGGGACAAAAAATGCCTTTTGGACCCTTCCTAGCGTTAGGTGCGGTAATCACTGTTTTTTGCGGTGAAACTATTTTGTCCCCATATATGAGATTATTTTTGCCTGGATCTTAATATCATTTTTTAAATCTTTTTTTTGTTTCATGCTTATGGTTTTATCCACTTAAACCTGTATCGCACCTGACTGTAGCTGTGATTACCCCATTGAGATTTAAATATGTCTAAACTATGATTTTTATGATCTTTGTGATTTTTATGATTAACTAATCATCCAAATCAAAATAATCACACAAATCATAGTTATGACATTTAATCATCTAAATCATAGTTCTGATTTTGTCCTCACACCTAATTACATAAGATAAAAATGGCAAACAACGAAGAATCACGCGGTTTAAAGTCTCTATTTGATTGGTTCGCAAATCGGCGTAAATCAGGAAGTCCCAATTCAGAACGCCAAGAACGGGAAATTGCTGATGGTTTATGGCATAAATGCCCTAAATGTGGTGTTCTTAGCTATACAAAAGATTTAAAAGCTAATCAAATGGTTTGCGTTGATTGTGGTCATCATAATCGCGTTGATAGTGATGAACGAATTCGCCAATTAATTGATGCTAATACCTGGAATCCATTGGATGAGCATTTACGCCCCACTGATCCCTTACAATTCCGTGATCGTAAACTATATAGCGATCGCTTGCGAGAAACACAAGAAAAACTAGGACTGATAGATGCTGTTAAAACTGGGTTAGGACAAATTAACAGCTTACCCATAGCTTTAGGAGTCATGGATTTCCGGTTTATGGGTGGAAGCATGGGTTCTGTTGTCGGGGAAAAACTCACCCGCATGATTGAACAAGCCACCCAACGGCGTTATCCTGTCGTCATTATTTGCACATCAGGTGGTGCGAGAATGCAGGAAGGAATGCTGTCTTTAATGCAAATGGCGAAAATTTCCGCCGCCCTCCAACGTCACCGAGATTCTAAACTATTATATATTCCTGTTTTAACCAACCCAACTACCGGAGGTGTTACCGCTAGTTTCGCCATGTTGGGTGATATTATCATCGCTGAACCCAAAGCAACTATTGGTTTTGCGGGAAGACGGGTAATTGAACAAACTCTCAGAGAAAAACTTCCTGAAGATTTTCAAACCGCTGAGGACTTACTTAAACACGGATTTGTTGATGATATCGTCTCCCGTACTCAATTAAAAACTACTTTGACACAATTAATTGCGCTACATCAACCTCTCCCCACAACGACACCAAGTATGGTTTTGTGGGAAACAATGAAATTAAGTTCCGCTACTGTTGAATAAAAAACGGAAATGAGGGAAGAAATTTCCTTCTTCCTTCAACAACTGACAACTGACAACTGTACGGGCGAAGCATTTGGAGAACTATTTTTGGCAATGACCGATAATTTATCTTCCAAATGCTTCGCCCCTACTGACAACTGACAACTGACAACTGACTCCTTCTACTTACCCGGTTCTTGGACAAAAATTAGGGGAATTAGCCCTAGTAGTCTGCATAGGCTAGATAGCGCAAATAAGCCTAATAAACCGCCAAATTCCTGGTTTTGGGCAATAAAACCGCCGATAGTTGTCCCTAAAGCTCCACTCACGCCCCCGACAGCCGCAACAATGGCAAAATAGATAGATTTATTTCTCACGGGGGCAATTCCTAAATACATATTAGTGCTACATAAATCAACTCCTGCCCAAGTGATGCCAGTAAAAATATGTAAAAGCGGCAACCATAACCAAAAATCAAGTTGATGATGACCAATTCCTAACCATAATAATGGCGTAATTGCGACTAAAATACCCACACAGATAAGAATAGGACGATTACCGATTCTATCGGCTAATTTCCCCCATATAATCAACACTAACAGATTTGCCCCGGTCTGAAGACTGCTATAAATAGTTACTAAAGTCACATCTAAATCTAAAGTATCTAATAAGTAGAAGTTGAAAAAAGGTGCGCTCAAATGCACAGCCAACATCCAGATACTGAAATAAAGCAGAAATAGTAAAAATTTAGAGTTCTGCCCAATAATAGTAGTCCAATTAATTTCTTCTTTGCAAATATCTTGAGGAGGATTTTCACAAAAATTCAAACTATGCTGATTTTGTAATTGCGGATTTACGTCTGCTTGAAAATATTGACAACACAAACTAATAATTCCACAAATAGTTCCTAAAGATAGAACTAATCCATAACCTTCGATAGTTCCACCATGCCAATTTGATATTACTAATCCCGCTAAAGGTACACATATTAAATTCGTCAGATTACAAGCACTATTCCGAATACCAAAATATCTCCCTCGTAACCTGCGGGGAACAATAATGGCTAACCAACTTAGCCAAGATGCACTTCCTAATCCTCCCAGAAGATGACTAAAAAGGACAATTGACAGTGTTAATACTACCAATTGTTGAGAATCTAGTGAACTGGAATTGTTAGCAAAAATGCCAATAACTAGAATTAACCACAATAACCGAGAAGTTCCAAAAGTTAATAGAGAATATTGAAATCTACTGGTAGTTTGTTCAGAAATGTAAGCACCCACAGGTTGAATAAAATTTACCAGCATGGGAATTGAGGATAACATTCCAAAGATCACCGGAGTAGCATCCAACTCGACTAACAAATTACTGACTAAAATTCCCCCGGTACTCAGACCAAAAATAGATGCAAAAACGGCATCTATGGTAGAAGCTTGTAAACTGGTACGAATATCTTTTTTAGCAAATTGCTGAGGAAACTTTTTCGTTAGTAAAGAGTCAAGATTGGGAGTTTGAATATCCAGTGCTTCAACTGTGTCAAGCGGAAGGGAATCCATATTATCATAAATTACAGAGCTATCTTTTGTTCTTATATTTTTCAATATCAGTTTGCAGACTCACAGTCTATAAAACACCTGAAAAAATGTCATCAGTATTTCATAATTGGGAGATTAATCAAGCTTTTGCAATTAATAATTGAGGAAAAGATCCAATTCTCCCTTATTTCTCCCCATGAAAATAATTGTTTATATTTATACTTATCCATTACTAGATACTGTTCCCAACCAAAATGACTGGGGTTGGGAAGTAGATAAAATTTATGAAGATTTGGGAAAACGAAACGATAACACCAGATCCCCGACTTCTCTAAGAAGTCGGGGATCTGAATTATTCATCTTGATTTCTAGGAGCTTGTTTGCCTTTTTTACCTGCATTCCGCACATTCATGACTTTACCCAGTAAATCAAACCAAAAAGGCGCACCCATAGCAATAGCAATACCACTCACAAGCCAACCAGCAATCATACTCAAAACACTGAAAATAGGTAACCCATTAATTCTATATTTTGTGCCGTTAATTTGCTGTTGTACGTTAGCACTTGTCCAACCAATTGGTAATTCAACTTCTTTTAAAATCTCGTTAGGATCTACTTTACTCATATCTGAAGCATTAGATCCTTGTGGTACTACTTGTACAGCCTTGTTAATAATTATTTCTCGTAATAAAGAATCCTTAGATAAGCGATTAATGATATGAAAAGTATCGGCATTGGCTGTAATAGCTAAAGTTATGCCAATGATAATTGCTACTCCCTTAGCATTACGTTTGTAAACACCACCGGCTCTTTCCATAGAACTATCAAAACTATTTTCAATTTCTCTTCGCAAGATAATAATACCTTCTTCCGTGCTTTTAGCTTTCAATTGGGCGCGTTTTGCCATAGTTTCAATACTATCAACAACAGAATCTGGCAGAATATCAATTAGTTCTTTAACTTTTTTATAGGTTTCACTATCTTTATATTGGATAGCTGCTATAACTTCTCCATGAATATCACTACCTTTCTTAATAGATTTGACAATTTCATTGATATTAGGTTTTAATCCTCCTAGCACTATGGCTTTTTCTGCATCTGCAAAAATATCTTGTCTGACGAATTTTAGTTCCCGCAAAGGTTTATCTAAAATATCTTCATGATTGCCTATGTTTGCTTGGAAACTATCTATATATTTATCTAGGCTATCTCTCATCCTATTTATCGCCATGTAGATATCATATTTATCCTTATTAAACTCATCAGTAATGCGGTTATACTCTAATTCTAACTGTTTATAATCTGTGGCAATATCAGTAGCAAATTCACTAGATAACTCTTGATTATTAATGTAAACCTGCAACTGAATTAAAATTTGTCTGATATCATCTAAACGTTCATTTTTGAATTGTTCTAGTCTGATTTCAGTTAATTTTTTGACCAATACTGGCAGTTGGAGTGTATCCATAAAACTATTGGCAAAACTTTCACCACCAATATAGGAAGGCGCACTGCGTTTTTGATCACCAAAAACAGTTTCTTTTCTAAATCTAGAACTAGACTTTCTGAATAGACTAAAGAATGAGCCAATTGCCCAAGTTGCTTTCCGAGGTAAAGTTGCTAATAAACCTTTAGCCTCTTGATTAATACTTTGAATTAAAGGATTGCCATAAATTTTATTAACTAGTTGAATTACTTCCGGTTTTTCTGAGTTTTGAGCATCACCAGCTAAAAGAATTTCAATTGATCTTCTCAAGTGTTCAGCCCGCCATTGCAGTACAGTTGTCAATAGTTCTTGGATTTCTGAAGCCAGTAAACTTAAAATTAAGTAAATAAAAATTAAACCCAGTGCCACATCTAAAATAAAAGGTAGGTTCATTGACATTCTCCTTCAGGGTAATTGAGCAAATGCTAATGGTAGTATTTATATCATTTAATCGGCAAGATGCCTGTAAACTTCCTGAAAAAAATTAATCAGAAAATCTTCGCCAAAAAATTATCTCTGTTCCTGAGAAACTGAGCTAATTTGGGATCTAGCCATTGCTTTTAAAAATAGATTGTTCCCGGATGGCAACATAGGAGATTCGCTTTGATCTCTATGTGATTAAACCTAACAATTATAAGATTCGCATAGAATATGCAAGAAGGAAGCTTTATTTGGACTCATCTAGAAAAACAGCACCGTGTGGTTGAAAAAAAGATTGATTGGCTATGGCTAATCCTCTTGTTATTGGCAGCGGTGATCTTATTTAGCATCAATCTTGGCGGTTTGCCCTTACAAGATGGGGATGAGGCAACAGTAGCCAGGGTAGCGCGGGAAATTTGGCAAGCTCCAGCAGATTCAATGCGCTGGCTTTACCCCACTTTGGGCGGTGAACCATATCACCACACACCACCGCTGATGCACTGGTTAATTGCTGGGGCTTATGCTCTGGGTGGTGTTAATGAATGGACAACTCGTCTACCTAGTGCAATTTTGATGGCAACTTCTGTACCTTTGTTGTATTGCATGGGGAGAGAGATATTTCGACACCGTTGGGCAGCTATTTATAGTTCCTTAATTTATCTAACAATGCTGCCAGTGGTGCGTTATGGCAGGTTAGCCGTGTTAGATGGGGCAGTTGCCAGTTTTTTAATTTTGATGATGTGGTTTGTCTTGCGATCGCGCCGGGATTTGCGTTACTGCTTAGGTGTAGGCATTAGTTTCGGGTTAATTTGTCTAACTCAAGGCGTGATGGGTGTTTATTTAGGTGCAGTTGTTTTAGTCTTTCTTTATTGGGATACACCTAGACTACTCGCAAGTTATTATTTCTGGACAGGTATTTTCATCGGTTGTCTACCTGTATGCTGTTGGTACGGATTTCAAGTATGGCACTATGGCTATCCCTTCAATATTGATGTGAATACATCTTTAAACCATATCCAAACTATTACTAATGGCAGTTTCCAAGCACCTTGGTATTATCTTTTAGAAATCGCCAAGTGGACATGGCCTTGGTTGATATTTCTCCCCCAAACTATCCGCATTACCTGGGAGAATAATAATTTAAGTTGGGCAAAATTGATTATTGTTTGGTGTGGTGTTTATCTATTAATTATTTCCCTCATTAGCTTTAAACTTCCCTGGTATATAGTTCCTATTTATCCAAGTTTAGCTTTAGCTTTGGGGTTTCAATTAGCAGAAATAGAAAATGTGCCTGTAGTTTCTGGCTATCCCCGCGCTTGGGTAACGAGTTTAGCAATATTGGCTGTGGTGGCTTCTGCAGGCAGTATTTATTTTAGTTGGAGAACTTTAGACAAAGTAGAATTACAGATAATTTTTGCAGCAGTGGCTTTAACCATGACTTTAGCGGCAATTTTAGCAGAGCGAGGTGATAGACAATTTCTGAAAATTTTAATTTGGGGAAGTTATATTTCTCTATTGTTATTAATGAAATCTCATTACTGGGTTGGGGAATTAAATACAGCTTATCCTGTTAAACCAGTAGCAGCAATGATCACTAAAATAAATCCAGCAATTAAGGAAATCTATACATCTTTTCCCTACCATCGTGCTTCTTTGGATTTTTATAGCGATCGCACTATTATTCCTGCTTCTATTGGTGAGTTACAATATTACTGGCAGTATGATAGCCAACCTTATTTCCTCCTCAATATATCTACCGTAGAAAACCTCCAATTCAACTCTATCAAAGTCATAGATCAAGTAGAAGATTGGCAATTAATTACCAAAGAAAATAACTCATTTTAACAATACCTTTGCCATTTTTATTGTTTCGGAGGTTGGGTTGAGCGAAGCAAAATCCAACGCTGATGTTGTCTTTCCTGTAATACAACCCAACCTGGGAATTCAGGCTTTTTTCAATTTGGCGAAAGTATTTTTTAAGGTTCCACAAGAAATCTATTTTTCACCCTTGTTCATTCTTTCAATTTGGGGAATTTCTTGGCCATCATGACTCATATTATCTTGAGTCATAGTCACAATCCCGAAAAAAATCGCACTTCCCACAACCAAAGACAAAAAAGGACGCTTAATGAAGATAAAATCTCTGATTATCCGTGCCAAAGGTCGGCTTTGACGACGTAAAGCCGAAGAGATCATCATTTGTTTCCAAATAAACGGGTCACGAACATAATGTCCGCTTTGACAAACAACTAACTTTTCTTGGCAATAAGGACAGGAAAACAAACCAATATAGGATTTTATTGGCGTGGTTCTGTTATTTCTTTGGCAAATTGGGCAAGTAACATAATGATCATGAAAAGTATTTGTACTCATCTACCTCGTCCGCCTATTCCCTTGATTCTATTTATAACAATATCTGTATTGAATTTTACTGAAAATCCAGCGGTTATGCCATAGTCACTGATAGTTATTGGCAAAATACTATGATAGCGATATGCAATTGCATGAGATCCAAAATTTACCTAAAACTGAAACACCAAAAGACTTTCAACTCTGTTGCCTATTCCCTGCTCCCTACTATATAGACTTTAAGAATGAAATTGACCTAAGGACATACTTCCTTATATACTAACTCAAGTTGCTAGTACCGCAGTGCGGAATTAAAAATTAAAAATTAAAAATTAAAAAAGCAGATTACACAAGCTTTTGTCAAATTTTTAATGGTTGATTGACTTACGCCGTTGTGTACTAGTACCGCAGGACGGAATTATTTTTTATAAATATTTTGTGATTTTTGCTAATTAATTATTGAGCAGGCAGTTTTTCCCATAATAAACCACAATAAGAAATAACAGATAAAAAATCGTTTTTTCTGACAGTTACCCCGGTTATCAATGACTCTCTTGCCTCCGACTTCGCAGACGAAGGTCACGGAATCCGATACTTTTTCCCCACCTTCCATGCGGTTCACTCAGTTAATTAATCGTTTTCAGCCCTCCTCAGAAACAGTAGTGCTTTTTTTAGCCGTGCTAATTGGCGGTAGTACAGCTATGGGGATAGTCACCTTTCACTATTTAATCCAGCTAATTAACAATTTCATGCTGGAAAATCTGATGGGACAAATTGGGAGCTGGGGTGCTTGGACTTTAGCTGCTGTTCCCACTTTGGGTGGTATCATTGTTGGCCTCATGCGTTGGCGCACTCAGGATTTTGGTCCAGGACTTTCTTCTCTCATAGCTGTTTCTCAAGGCAAAGAAGCCAAGAAACCCCTCCGACCGGTCACAAAAATGATCGCTGCGGCTGTTTCTATCGGCAGTGGTGCATCCTTGGGTCCCGAAGGTCCAAGTGTAGAAATTGGGACTAATTTCGGAGTTTTATTGTCTGATATATTACAAGTTTCTCAAGAACGTCAGCGGTTACTCTTAGGTGCTGGGGCGGCGGCTGGTTTAGCTGCTGGTTTTAATGCCCCCATTGCTGGCGTATTTTTTGCCTTAGAAGTAGTCATGGGAACTACATATTTTGCTACTTCTGCGGTAAGTGTGGTGTTACTTGCCGCTGTTGTCGCCGCCTTAATTGCTCAAATTGGTTTAGGTTCACAACCGGCTTTTGCTTTACCTGCTTATCAAGTTCGCAGTTACCTAGAATTACCTCTTTATCTGGGTTTAGGTTTAGGTGCAAGTTTAATTTCTCTCACCTATACTGAATCAATTCGGTTAGCCAAATCCGCCTTTGCTGGTAATTTACCAGGGTTGAAATTACTAGGTAAAATTCCTCAATCAATTCAGCCTATTCTCGGTGGTGTAATCATTGGTATAGTCGGTTGGCGCTACCCGCAAATTTTGGGGATTGGCTATGAAACCGTAGAAGCTATGCTCCAGGATGAGGATTTTTCGCTGAACCTATTACTGATATTACTGGTGTTAAAATTGCTGATGACAGCGGTAAGTTCAGGGAGTGGTTTTGTCGGTGGATTATTTGCACCAGCGATGTTTTTAGGTGCGTCCTTTGGGTCTGCTTATGCTAAATTTTTGGCTTTGGTAGCACCAGGAATTGGAGACTATATGGCTGCTCCTCCAGCTTATGCAATGGTAGGTATGGCAGCGGTTTTGGCAGGTAGTGTCAGAGCGCCATTGACAGCAATTTTAATGTTATTTGAATTAACCCGCGATTATCGGATTGTTTTACCTTTAATGGCAGCGGTGGGTTTAAGTGTTTGGTTAGTAGAACGAATTAAACCAACTTTAGATGCTAATGCTAATCTGCAACAGATTGGTTTGCCAGAATTGAAAGATGAAAAAGTAGAACTTTGGCAGCAAATGTTAGTCGCAGATGCTATGCACGCTTACCCCAAAAAATTATCAGCTACTCTGGGAGTATTAGAAGCTGCGGTAGCAATGACACGGGAACGAATTCGCAGTGCGTTGATAATTGATGATGATGCTGGCAAGTTGGTGGGAATTCTGTCCTTAGAAGATATTAAACGGACTCTGGCTCTATGGCAAAATCTTTCTAATTCATCTACTGAAATTCAGGAATATTTATCTAGTCAAAAACTTATAGATATTTGTACTACGGATATTCTCTATGCTTGGGAAGATGAACCTTTATCTGAAGCCTTAGACCGCATGGCATTACGTGGGTTACATCAATTACCAGTGGTAGCTAAAGACAATCCTGATTTCATTCTGGGTTTATTAGAAAGAGAACAAATTGAATTAATTTGTAATTTAACGGCAATCACTAAGGTACTACATCAATATCTACCAGTGATTACAACCACTGAATATATAGAGGAAATTGGGAATTGGTGATTGGTGATTGGTGATTGGTGATTGGTGATTGGTGATTGGTGATTGGTGATTGGTGATTGGTCAGTTGTCAGTTGTTGGTTGTCAGTTGTCAGTTGCTGGTTGTCAGTGGCAAATATCTTCTTATTGCCTGTTCCCTGTTCCCTGTTCCCTGTTCTCTAAATTTTGGTAATTGGTCAGTTATTAGTTATGCAGCAGTCAGGGGTAAAACAAAACCACTGACAACTGACAACCCATAACTGACTAATGAATATTCATTAAGCTGTAGCTTCTACTTCCACATCTTCTATAGATTCCGAATCTACTTGTCGGAGTCGAATGTGCTTTTTCCCTAAAGTGATGACAAACTCATCACCAGGTTGAAGATTCATCTGTTTTGTGTAAGCTGCACCGATTAATAAGTTGCCGTTTGACTGCACACTAATTCTATAGCTGGCACTGCGTCCACCACGTCCATTCGCACTGGGTGAACTATCCAACTGAATACCCTCAGCATCAATTAGGGCATTCAAAAATTTCATCATATTGACGCGCTCTATACCATTTTTGGTAACAGTATAGTAGCCACACTGTTTAGCTTTTTCGTCTTTGCTGATGGCTTCTAGCTCTTTAACTTTTTTGAGCAGTTCGTCACCGACTAGGAGTTCAATTTTTTTTTGTTTAGGCATCAACTTAGGTCGAAAATGAATGTTGTTTGTTGTCAAGTGGATTTTATTTTAGCTGACATTGAACTAATAAGAACAGAATTCTTGAGTTTTTGGATCAGCCTAGCCAAGTATATTACACTCATAGACAAAATTGTTGCATTATTATCAATATTCTTAAAAAATTATATGAAATATAATTACAATGATGCTGATAGCTACTATAGAGAGGAATCCGGTTTTGATTCTTTAAATTATTAAAGATAGGCAGATTAAGAGGTAAGAGGGAAGAGGCAGAAGGATTGGGGAAATCAAATTAATCATAACTGCTATATGAAACTAACTACGAGAGGACATTACAGCGTGAAAGCATTGCTAGATTTGAGTTTACAGCCCAAGTATGGACCTGAATCGGTCAGAGCGATCGCCAAACGTCAAGATATTCCTGCTCCCTATCTAGAAAAGCTGCTCATAGAAATGCGTCGTGCCGGATTAGTAACTTCAATTCGTGGTAGCGTCGGTGGATATAAATTAGCAAAAAAACCGGCACAAATATCTATTGGCCAAATTTTAGAGGCTGTTGGTGAAAATATCACTAACTTACCTCTGAATAATCCCACACCCGCTCAAACAGCAGATTGGGTGACATCCAGTCTCTGGAACAGACTCAACCAAAAGCTCAAAGAAGCCTTGTACAATATTACCCTGGCAGACCTTTATTATGATGCTCGCAGTTGGCAAGCATCTCAAGGAGAAGAAGCCAATTTTGTGGTTTAGTGACCGAGTCAGAAGAAAGGAAAAAGCAAGAAAGAAGAATAAATAATCAACAATCAATAAAAAATGACATCTACTGTTTTGGTTTTGGCTGCATTGTTAGATTACTTAATCGGAGATCCTTGGGGTTGGCCTCATCCGGTGCGAGTCATGGGATGGGTAATTTCCCACTTGAGTAAATTAGCTCTGCAATATTGCCAAAATCCTCTTTCTCAGAGGCTTGCGGGAATTTTCTTAGGTGTGATTGTAATTACTGGTAGTGGCTTGGTAGGTTGGATAATAGTTCAAAGTGCCAAGTGGGTACATCCATTGTTAGGAATTGCTGTAGAAAGTATTCTTCTAGCTAGTTGTTTTGCTTTCAAAAGTTTACGAAATGCAGCAATGGAAGTTCTCCAACCTTTAAAAAATGGAGAATTAGAATCAGCGCGACAGGTTTTAAGTAATTACGTCGGGAGAGACACAGCCAATCTTTCCCCAGCGGAAATTCTCAGAGCAGTGTTAGAAACCGTTACAGAAAATGCCACTGATGGCGTAATGGCTCCTCTTTTTTATACTATTGTTGGTGCATTTATCCCTGTTATTGGTGCTGTCCCTTTGGCTTTAGCATATAAAGCTAGTAGCACTTTAGATTCCATGGTCGGTTATAAAGAACTACCTTATACTTATCTTGGTTGGTTTAGTGCGCGGTGGGAAGATGGTTTTACTTGGTTGCCCTGTCGGTTAACAGTGATCACTTTATCATTACTATCCTTAAAACCCTTAAATGTTTGGCGAATTTGTCGCCGCGACGCAATTAAAGATCCCAGTCCCAATTCTGGTTGGAGTGAATGCGCTTATGCTGCGGTTTTAGGTGTGCAAATGGGAGGAATAAATTGGTATCGTGGAGTAGCTAAAGAGAAACCACTTTTAGGAGATGCTATTTATCCCATTACCCCAGATTCCATTGATCAAGCTTTACAATTAACCCGATATGCGTTTTTACTATGGTTAGGAATAGCAATATTTTTAATTCGTTAGTTATCTCGTTCCCAGTCTCTGACTGGGAATGCTATCAAAGAGGCTCTGCCTCCAGTGTGATTGAAGGCAGAGCCTTCTAGCATTCATTCCCATACAGAGTATGGGAACGAGAAAACGAGAAAACCAGAAATTACCAATTACCAATCACCAATTACCAATCACCAATTACCTATCTTATGTCTACCAAAGTAGTTGAAATTCTCTCATCAGAAGAACTGCGTCGGACATTAACTCGTATGGCTTCTCAGATTGTCGAAAGGACACGAGATTTATCTCAATTGTTACTTCTGGGTATTCATACTAGAGGAGTCCCATTAGCTTATTCATTAGCCCGTCAAATAGAAATTCTGGAAGATGTTAATGTTTCTGTAGGCTCTTTGGATATTACATTTTATCGTGATGATCTTGATAAAATCGGGTTAAGAACTCCAGAGAAAACGGATATTCCCTTTGATTTGACCGGAAAAACGGTGGTACTTGTAGATGATGTCATTTTTAAAGGGAGAACTATTCGGGCTGCTTTAAATGCCGTGAATGAATATGGTAGACCAGAGGTAATTCGTTTAGCTATATTAGTAGATAGAGGTCATAGAGAGTTACCAATCCATCCAGATTTTGTCGGTAAAAAGTTACCCACAGCGAAGGAGGAAATTGTTAAAGTTTATTTACAGGATAGTGATGGACGAGATGGTGTGGAGTTAATTAGTAATTGAATTTCCTTTTTTGGACTTAAACTCAAAAGTATATTTTCTAGTTGTAGAGACGTTCCATGGAACGTCTCTACATTATTTACTTACCCCATAAATCGGGTATTTGGAAAACAAGAACTAAGGCTCTTCGGTACTTGTTATGCTAAATTATTTTTTTTAAATCCCAAGATCCTTGTATAACAAGGATTTTACATTAATTTATTGGTTATTTTGACAAATTTGGTATCAAAAACAATAAAATCCTTTATTTATATGGGTTGTGGGGTAAATAAACTCATATTTGGCATAACAGGTACGGAAGAACCAGAACTAAGAGGATGTTTGAAAAGTGGTATTCCGTAATTTTCATCACATTGCTACCCCCCTTAGTCCCCCCTTGTAAAGGGGGGAAACAATAAAAATCCAGTTCCCTCCCCTTTACAAGGGGAGGGTTAGGGTGGGGTAAAAAAT
>NZ_JAQMTJ010000177.1:0-14117 GCF_028330815.1 Dolichospermum lemmermannii CS-548 | reverse complement strand
GGTAATTGGTAATTGGTAATTGGTAATTGGTAATTGGTAATTGGTAATTGGTAATTGGTAATTGGGGAAGAGGTGAAATTCTTATACAGCAGATTTCGCTCTAATGAGGTACAAACTTGAATTATGAAACTCTTGTAGTGCGGGCATACTTCGACCCTTCGACAGGCTCAGGGCATCGCAAGCTCAGTACAAGTCTTGCCCGCTGGATATGTACCTCATTACACCGGAAAGTGCTGTATATTCCCCGTTACCCGTTCTCTGTTCCCTATTAAGAAACCCTAGTAAGGGATGCTAATGGATTTGGTATAGTGTCGCTAGGGGCGGAGAATTCTCCAGTAATCACATACTCTAACCGCAGTTTTAGCCAAGTTATAAATTGCGAATTGGTGGAAATAATGGCTGCCGCAGGTTGGGGACATTTCTTTTTAATACCTGCCATTTTTGGTGTTTCTAAAAAAGCGGGTTGCTTAACTAACCAAAAATCAATTTCTTTTTCTTGTTCATGATAGTTACGAGTCCGTTCTTTGAGAACTTCGTCTATCGGTTCTTGTTCCATAAGAAAGTGTTGACTGGCCAAAACGTAATAGTATGTTTGCATTTTCTTTGCTTGCTGACTAATCTATAATTTTAGGTTACTGTGGTAATATGCCCGACTTCTAGTATTAATTCATCATTTATTAACATCATGAAAACAGAAGTCGGGGATCTGCTATAATTTTAGGGCGCAGTGTTGAATCTGTACCCTGAGCGATTAACTTTTCTTCAATCCCTGAAACCAAGAACCAAAAGGACAACCACTGCCCTTATTTTCACTATTTTCTAGTTTGCCACCTGCTGTCAGGCTTTCTAAAAATAGGGCATTATCAAAATAGTGTTCTAAGGAAACAATTTTTAAATCTTCGGTGACATGAGCAACACTCATACCGATAATTTCAACTGTTTTCCCTGTGGGTGCATAATCTTTATACTTACCCTGAAAATGTCCCCAGTGTCGCCATTTAAATGTAACATTGGGAGGACCAGAATAAACTGCCAATACTTCCCAGGGAAATCCTTGAGGAAAGGTACTATGAAAGATATCATGGGATGATTCAAAACTTTCCTCTGAAGCTTTGTAATGTTCAGAATCAGCCATAAATAAATTATAAGTACCTGATTTACCTAATTCGGCAGCGGTGTATTCTTGACCACCATTGCTTGTTACCCGGAATTTGTCATTGACGATAGATAACCACTGTTCGGGGTTAGTTTTCCATGACACTTCCATTTCAAAGGTTCTCACCAGATTTTCAACTATAGCTTCTAGTGTACCTTCGAGATGATGGTGGATACTCTCTTTTGCTAGGTTTTTCTCAGAACGGCTATAGTCAGGGGGTTTTTGATTGCGCCATTGAGCATCAGTGCTGGCTGCAATTACCTTGTCTCTATCTTGTACCCATAGGGGCAAGTTGTTAGACTGTTGAGAATTCATAGTAGGTTGAAGTTTCCAAATTTGACTCTAATTTTCTGGAATTACGCAGCTATAACCCCTCTGGAAGAAATTCAAAATTGAGAATTAAAAATTAAAAAAGAAGAAACCCTTTTTAATTTTTAATTTATTAATTTTTAATTGGAACGAAGTGACATTGCTTCTTTCATTTCTCGAACTGCTCTTTCGATACCTACTAAAGCTGCCCGACTAATGATAGTATGACCGATGTTTAGTTCTTCCATGCCTGGAATTGCAGCAATGGGGTAAACGTTCCAGTATGTGAGTCCATGACCTGCATTCACCCGTAAACCTGCTTTAATGGCTTGTTCACAGCCTTGGGCTAATAAAGCTAGTTCTTTTTGGCGAGTTGTTTCGTCTTTGGCTTCCGCATATTGTCCTGTATGCAGTTCAATAAATTTGGCTTTTACCTTGACAGATGCCTCAATTTGTGGTGGTTCGGCATCAATAAACAAACTTACGGGAATGCCAGCATTTTGCAACTTATCAACTATCTCTCCTATTCTAGCAATTTGTCCGACAATATTTAAACCACCTTCTGTTGTTACTTCTTCCCGCTTTTCCGGTACTAAGGTAACATAATCGGGTTTGATATCTAGGGCTATGGCTAACATTTCTGCGGTTGCTGCCATTTCTAGGTTTAAGTGGGTTCTCACCGTTTCCCGCAATAGTCGCACGTCTCTATCTTGAATATGTCTTCTATCTTCGCGCAAATGGGCTGTAATGCCATCTGCACCTGCTAGTTCTGCGAGAATTGCCGCTGCTATGGGATCTGGTTCTACTGTGCGCCGTGCTTGGCGAATGGTAGCGATATGGTCAATATTTACACCGAGTGTAGGCACGCCTGGTTTCTCCTGTTCAACAATCCTTAGATGTTGATTTTAGCGAAAATACCAATTTTAGGGGTGAGTGATCGTATTATAAAGAAAGGTAACTCTCAAAAATTTGACAATCTCTGAGGTGATATGCTTTTAGAACTGCAACAAATTATTGTCAACCCTGGTCAACAAATGTTACTCAAGGATATTAGTTGGCAGAAGTTGGAAAAGATTTTAGAGGAAATGGGAGAAAGGCGTGCAGCGCGTATTTCTTATAGTGATGGTTGGTTAGAAATTATGGTTCCTTTACCTGAACATGAAAAAGATAAAGAACTTCTTGGTGATTTAGTCAAAATTTTGTTGGAAATACTCCAAATTGATTTTGAGCCTTTTGGTTCGACAACACTGAAAAATGAGCGAATGCGGCAAGCTGTAGAACCGGATACGAGTTTTTATATTCAAAATCAAGCTGCTGTAATTGGCAAAAATCGCATTGATTTAAATATAGATCCACCACCAGATTTGGCTATTGAAATTGATATTACTTCTCGGACTCGATTTGATAATTATGAGATTTTGGGAGTTCCTGAACTGTGGCGATATCAACAACAAGGTTTGGAGATTTTCTTGTTGAAGGAAGGGAAATATATAAAATCTCAATCTAGTCCTAATTTTCCTAATATTCCCATTATTGAATTAGTTAATGAGTATGTACGGCAGTGTTTAACTATTGGGAGAAGTCAGGCTATGCGGAGTTTTAGGAGTTGGGTTAAGGATAATTTGTAAATCCAGTGATTTTATCACCATTCTCTAGTTATATTGGATCTGAAAATTATTCTCCGAGAAAGATAGACATAGAATTTTCTGATGGATCTCCAATGGGTTGTTTAGTAAACTTCTTTGATGGAAAAGATTTTGTTAAAAACTTATATAAAATATTAGCTGCATTTTCCTCATTTGGTTCATAGCGAATTTCATAGGTTGGTGGATTTTCTTGTGGATAATTTTTGTCTTTGAAAAATGAATTGTCTTTTTCCCTAGTGGTTATTTGGCCTTTAAATTTATATGCGTTAAGTTTTTGTTTAATCATATCAGCATTTGTAGATAAAGATGTGATATTTTTTTTGTAATATATGAAAATTTTATACTTATCTAGTATACTAAAATCAAAATTATTGCTATTATTTACTGTTGATGGGATATTTGGTGCTGATATCTTCAAATTCTCTTTCTCTATCTGATAATAAATACTTGTTACTATAATGAAAATAGTTAAAACTGTGATCTTCAACGACAAAGGTGTATTCGTTACTTTAACGGTTTCACTTTGTGGAAGGTTTTGACTTTCATCAATGGCTAAATTTTTATCAAGCGAGAGACTAGCTTTTTGTTGAGAATTAATACTAGCATTAATTTTTTCTATATCTTCATCTCTTAGTCCCAAAATTTCTTGATAACGTCGCAATTCATGGCGAATATTATCACTTAAAGTCTTTTCATTTTCTAGCGCGTTAGTTAATGCCTGTTGATATTCTTTTAGTTTTTGTTGATACTCTCGATAAGGGTTTAAAACATCAGATTCAATTACAGTCGTTTCTTCAGTCCGCAATCCCAAATTCTGACCTAGAGTGTCTAAGATTTTGCGACCAATCACGGAAATTTCGCCTCTACTGGCATAAGTTTCAAATTCTTTACGATATCTCAGTTTGGGGTCGCCAATTGGTGTTTTAGCCAACAGAATTTTAAATCCTTCCTTAACTGCATATATTTCTGGTAGCATCGCGGGAGATGCTTCTTTAACTTTCTTTTTGGCGTATTCATGCAATTCATCAACTGAAATAACACCATCATTATCTAAATCCGCTGCACCTGTTTCAATACCTTCGACGATGTAGCGAGTATAAGTAGAAAGATTTTCTCCTGGTTGCTGAAAAGAATACTGTGTTGAAGTGGAAGAGGTAAGAACTGCACGTCCCTCTCCACCGAGTTGAGTCTGGATATCAACAGTACCATCATCTTTGGCTGACCAGCCTTCGGCAAATGCGCCACTAAAGCAACAGTCGAGAATTATGACTTGGCGCTTACAACGGCTATTGCCCATGATGTCATGGATGAAACTGGCAGGAACAGATGTTGATTTAATCAGTTGTCCTTGAGGATTTTTACGGGTGAGGCGAGTAGCGAGGTAAAGTTTGCCGCTTTCATCTTTAATGCCATGACCGGAGAAGTATACTATTGCTAAATCATCTTTATGGCGATCGCTAAATAATCTCTCAATTGCTTCTTGCATTGTTTGCGGATCGGGATTCTCTAGTTTTTGGATGTCTGCTTCAGCAAAGCCACCAGTTTCAGGATTTTGTAAAACCTTAGCCATAGCTTGTACATCCTTGACTGAGGCTGGTAATGAGTTCAGTCCAGGTTCATACTCGCTAACTCCAATTAGCAGGGCTACTTTCACCATTTTGCTATCCTTTCTTTATACTGTGCGATTTTTTCTTAGTTTGCTGCTACAAATTTTTGTGCTTGTTCAATGGCTGCTGCAAGTTCTTCCCGACTGCTGGCTTTAACTTTCAGCTTTTTACCGTTGGCTTCGACTTCTAATTCAATCGGTTTAGCACCCAAGCGATCGCCCAAAAATCCTAGTAATTGTTTAACATTGCCTATCGTTACTTCAGCTTGCAACATCCCAAACAGAAAACCTCCTAAAGCTTTTGAACCTTCTGGTACTTCTGTCACTTCTACAAATCCAGCACTTTCCACATCTAAGTCTTTAATGTCTCGCAGCAGATTCCGTGTTTCCCGTTCCTGCTCCTCTGCATCTAAATCTGGATTGGCAAGAGTAATTGTGAATTTAACATTAGATTCTGAACTCATTTTGCACCTGTGAAGTCTTTTAAGGAGTTGACTAACTATATAATATACGATTGTCTGTAATTTTACTGGATAAAATCGGAAATTTTTATAACTTTTAAGCAATTACCGCTATAGTCAAAGACTTTTAGAAAGCTCTGGGCAGATTATTATAGAAGTTTAGGCTTGATGAAAAAGGCGATAATCACTCATGACTACCGAAAAGAATCTAGCCATTGTGGACAGGGAAGCCCATGACTCATCCACTTATTATGTGTTTGACGATGGTGAAACCCATGACCCACCAACAGACTTAATATTTGATGATGGTGAACCCTTGGAATCATATAGACATCGGACTGGAATGAATGTCCTTATCCGATCATTGCAGCAGCTTTGGTGCGATCGCAATGATTATTTTACTGGGGGCAATATGTTTATTTATTACAGCAGCACCCAGGTTCGTAATCGTGATTTTCGCGGTCCCGATTTCTTTGCTGTTCTCAATATTGATGGTACTAACACTCGACAAGGTTGGGTGGTTTGGGACGAGAATGGTCGCTATCCTGATGTAATTGTGGAATTAATGTCACCTTCTACAGCAGCAATAGATAAAGGTATTAAAAAAGACCTTTATGAACAGACTTTTCGTACCTCGGATTATTTTGTCTATGATCCATTTAATCCTCGTTCTTTACAAGGATGGCATTTAGATGATAATCAAAAGTACCAGCCGTTAATCCCCAATGAAAATGGTTGGCTATGGAGTAGACGTTTAGGTTTATGGTTGGGAACTTGGGAAGGAACGGTAGAAAGGGAAACTACAATTTGGGCGCGGTTTTATGATGTTGCTGGTAATCTAGTTTTATTACCAGAGGAAGCAGCTAAATCGCAAGCAGAGGCAGCTAAATCTCAAGCAGAGGCAGCTAAATCACGAGAGGAGGAGGCTAAGGCAAAAGCAGATAGGTTGGCTGCCAGATTACGAGAATTGGGTGAAAATCCAGATATCTTGTAATCGTCAGGTTTCCCAAATCCCCGACTTCTCAGGACAAATCACAATTTCTGGAGATGATGACAGCAGAAGTCGGGGATCTTAATTTTTGCCTGCTCACTCCTGCTGTATAATCAACTGGAAGCACTGGTATAAAAACGGAGGGCAAACCGCCAAAACTGAGTAGAAATAAAGAATAAGACAATTGCTAAAAATCCCGCACCTAGCCACCAGGTAAACTGAATTTGACCTAACAGAGACTGGGCTGGAACTGTTGTTAAAAAAGTTACTGGAACTATAAAGGTAAAGAAGAAGCGATAAGCCGCTGGATAAGCTGTAATTGGATATCTTCCAGCATCTAGAAACCCTCTTAATACTTCTGTGACGTTGTATATTTTAACAAACCAAATACTTGTTGCGCTGAGGATAAACCACAGGCTGTAAAGAATGACTAAACCGCAAGCCAAGGGAAAAATAGTCAGTAAGTATTTGTCAATTCCTAAGTTAAGTTTTCTACCAGCGTAGCCAATGATGAGCAAACCTAAGATTAAATCTGGTATTCCCCAGAGGGAAAGGGTATGAATAGATAACCAAAACTGACTACGAATAGGTTTTAATAATACAAAGTCTAAGGTCCCTTCTTGAACATGACGCACAATCCGATTTAAATTGGGAGCGAGGAAGGTAGACGAAAAGCCTTGTAATAGGGTGAAAATTCCTAAGACTACTAAAGCTGCGTCCCATGACCACCCCGTAAAAGTGTAGCCTGTGCGGTAAAATAGGAACAAACCAAAGATACTACCTACTAAATTACCTAAGCTACTGAAAGCAGAAATGATAAAATTAATACGATATTCCATTTCTGCCGCAATGGCAGCATTCCAAAATAATCTCAACACTTTTAAATATCTTGCCATTTCTCGCCTTTACCCCAATATCTCTTGAATATAAAATAATTTTATCTAAACTTAATCTTATTTGGTATTTTTATAATTTATGAACGTTAAAATGTTGAATGCAACTTCTTAAGCAAATCGGATTTTATGCACTTTAATTTACCGGAATTAATTAAATCGCTGGGTTATTTTGGAGTATGGGGAATTATCTTTGCTGAATCTGGTTTATTGATTGGGTTTTTTCTCCCTGGTGATAGTTTACTATTTACGGCTGGATTTGTTGCTTCTCAAAACTTGCTAAATATTTGGGTACTGATTTTTGGTGCGTTTTTTTGTGCTGTATTAGGTGATAATGTCGGGTATTTTACAGGGCATAAATTTGGCAGAAAATTATTTGAGAAGGATGATTCTTGGTTATTTCGTAAAAAACATATTGTGAAAACTCAAGATTTTTATGAAAAGCATGGGAAAAAAACAATTGTCTTAGCTAGATTTATGCCAATTGTGAGGACTTTTGCGCCGATTGTAGCAGGTATTGGGGCTATGCACTATCGGTCTTTTATGTCTTATAACTTAATTGGTGGTTTTGTTTGGACATTTGGAATTACTTTGTTAGGATTTTTCCTGGGAAAAACTTTGCCAGCGGAACAGTTAGATAAGTATCTTTTAGCAATAATTGGCTTAATTGTTGTTGTTTCTTTATTACCATCTGTTATTCATGTAATTAAAGAAAATAGAGCTAATAAATGATCAAATGCTTTGTTTTGATGACAGTTTACCCATCCCTATTCCCAAATATGACCAAAAGCTGGTAGCGTCAAACAAAGGAAAATATTTTTTGTGGATGTGACAACTTGAAAACACGTTCTAATTATTGGCAACTTTTACCCTATATCCGCACCCAATGGCAACCTATTGCTAAGGGTTTTGTCGGGATTTTGGGATATGTACTGGCAACTTTAACCCTGATTAATGTCGCGGGTAAGTTGGCAGTTCCCTTCGGGAATGGTAATGTATTAGCGATCGCTCAATTAGCCGGAATCAGTGCTGCTATATTTCTTGTCAGGGGCTTTTTTCAGTCTGTACAAGATTTATACATGGCTAAGGCAGCGTTAAGAATCGCTTTTTATCTCCGGCAACAGGTTTATACTCATTTACAAAAACTCAATCTCAGCTATTTTGAAACTGCTAAAGCTGGAGATTTATCTTACCGTCTCACGGAAGATGTTGACAGGGTGGGAGAAGTTATTAATAAACTTTTTCATGATTTTACTCCCTGTGTTTTGCAATTAATTGCTATTCCCATTTACATGATTTATTTAAATTGGCAACTTACCTTAGCGACGGTAATTGTTGCTCCAATTATGGGAATTTTAATTGGTTGGTTTGGGGAACGTTTACGGAAATATTCTCTCAAAAGTCAAAGTCGTATTTCTGATTTATCCGCTATTTTAACGGAAGTTTTTAGCGGGATTCGCTTAATTCAAGCTTTTGCTGCGGAAAAATATGAAATTGATAGGTTTAGTTATGAAGCAGAACGCAGTTTTAAAGCTAAATATTCATTAGAAAGATTAAAAGCGATTCAAATTCCCATTGTCGGATTTTTAGAAGCTGTGAGTGCGTTATCTTTGTTAATGGTAGGAACTTGGCAAATATCTCAACGCAATTTAACTGTCGGTGAATTTTTTAGTTATTTAACAGCAGCAGCTTTGTTAATTGATCCTATTGGTCATACTACTAATAACTATAATGAATTTAAACAAGGTGAGGCATCAGTTGATCGGGTTTTTGAGTTATTAGCAATTCAACCAACGGTATTAGAAAAAACCAATGCTATTACCCTACCTGCTGTTAATGGTAAAGTTGAATATTGCCATATTACTTTTGCCTATAAATCAGGAGAACCTGTATTAAATAATATTAGTTTATTAGTCATGCCAGGTCAAGCTATTGCTCTGGTTGGTGCTTCTGGGGCTGGTAAAACTACTTTTGTGAATCTATTACCTCGATTTTATGATCCTGAATTTGGGGACATTTTTATAGATGATGTAAATATTCGAGATGTGACTTTAAATAGTTTAAGAAAACAGATTGGGATTGTTCCTCAAGAAACAATTATGTTTTCGGGAACTATTGCCCAAAATATCGCTTTTGGACAAAATGATTTTGATATGAATGCAGTAGAAGAAGCTGCAAAAATTGCTAATGCTGATCAATTTATTCAGCAACTACCGGAAGGTTATCATACTTGGGTAGGAGAGCGAGGTGTGAATTTATCCGGGGGACAAAGACAGCGAATTGCGATCGCTCGTGCAGTCCTGCTCAACCCGCAAATCTTGATCCTTGATGAAGCCACATCTGCCTTAGATTCCGAATCAGAAGCTTTGGTACAAGAGGCTTTGGAAAGATTAATGGAAAACCGTACGGTGTTAATTATTGCCCATAGATTGTCAACTGTCAGGAAGTGCGATCGCATTTTGGTGTTGGAAAAAGGGCAAATTGTGGAGTCGGGAAATCATGAGGAATTATTAGCTTTAGAAGGGAGATATGCCCGGTATTATGCTCAACAATAAGATCCATAACATCCCCGACTTCTTAGAGAAGTCGGGGATCTGAAATTCTCACAAGGGATACAAGACGCTACTGCAACCGCTATAATCCAATAATATGCTCATAGTTTAATCCCCAGCGTTCTTTATCAGATAGATCAGTTTTCATCGCTTTATCATAAGTTTAAATTATCCTAAACTAAGAATACTTTTGATATTTATAACTTATAGCAATTTGCCTTTAGATTTCCTTAATAATTAATTGAGAATCTTTTCTATTTATCAACGAGGTTGCAATACTTTCCGCGATTTGCTATAATCTAAGAGAATTTCATAATTGGGTTACTGTTGTCAATTTTTGATCTTTAAAAAGATGTTAGTCTCAAACCCTTTATTGACAGTAGTTTCAGAAATTATTTTCCCCGACTGATACAAAACTTTACAAAATTAATAGCTATTCCTTGAACAATTTTAGCCATGAATTTGCTCAGAAATGATCTAACTTGAGAGATAGTAAAAATTTACTATTGACAAATTGACAAAGACGTGATAATTAACCTGTCAATATTATTAATTTTAGTGATATTAAATCAACATGAATTACCTTAACTTCGATATATGTAAGGGTTTAGCAGTGCTAAACCCCCACATATCGCATCAATTACAGGATGGTTTGCTGAATATCCCCTAAACAATCACAAAATTATTAACATTCAATGTTCCTGTTAATCCTGTGACTTCAATGATGGCATCATTAGCAGCATTAAACCCTGCGGTTGCGTCATTAATAGCCACAAAGGTTTTTTGCCCGAAACTGAATTGAGCAGCGTAATTTGAACCAAAGGCTGCTAATTTTGCCCCAATACCAGCAGCATCTAGAGTATTAACTACTCCCACATCCACAAATCCAGCTAATGCCGTAGAAACACGGAACAAATCATTACCTGGAGTGGCGTTGAAATCAGTGATGACATCAAAATTAGCTAGGAGAGAATCAGTAAGATTTTGGTAGACAAATTTATCGCTGCCTAAACCACCAGTCAAGGTATCTTTACCACCCGCACCAGTGAGAACATCATTATTTGTACCACCGACGAGGAAGTCATTACCACTAGTACCTGTCAAAGTCAGACTAGAGGGATTGCCAATAGCACCATCACTATTTGCATCTATACCAAAGACAGTTTCTTTAGCCAAAGCATCAGCAGAATTTAATGCAAATTGTCCCTCAGAAGAAACCCAATTCCAGTTATTATCTAAATTCCAGATATGCAGGAAGTTTCCAGAAATGTTTTTCCAAAGAACTTGATTAACGCCATTGACGGTTTCCGCTGCTAGGGTTTGCCATCCTGCGTAGACATCTTGGAAGATTTGTACTCCACTATTTTTGATAGCAGTTGGGATAGTTTGCCCCACCTGAGCAAAGAATTTGTTGTCTGTATCTTTGACTAATTTAGTGTTACCTGATGATTCAATGAGAATGTAAGGATTGCCAGCAGGATTACCAATAACGCCATCACCATTGGCATCTATGCCGAAATTAGTTTCTTGAGTGAAAGCATCAGCAGAATTGAATCCAAATTGTCCTTCAGAAGAAACCCAATTCCAGTTATTATCTAAACGCCAAATATGCAGGAAGTTTCCAGAAACGTTTTTCCAAAGAACTTGATTAACGCCATTGACGGTTTCTGCTGCTAGGGTTTGCCATCCCGCGTAGATATTTTGGAAGATTTGCACTCCACCATTGTTAATAGCAGTTGGGATACCTTCTCCCACTTGGGCAAAGAACTTATTGGCGGTATCTTTGACTAATTTAGTGTTACCTGATGATTCAACTGTGGTGTAAGGACTGCCAATAATACCATCACCATTGGTATCTATGCCAAAATTAGTTTCTTGAGTGAAAGCTGCCGCAGAATTTAATGCAAATTGTCCTTCAGAAGAAACACGATTCCAGTTATTATCTAAACGCCAAATATGCAGATAGTTTCCGGCGGTATTTTTCCAGAGAACTTGGTTTTCACCATTCACAGTTTCCGCTGCTAGGGTTTGCCATCCGGGGTAAATATTTTGGAAGATTTGTTGTCCACCGTTTTTGATAGCGATTGGGGTATTTGTCCCTATTTGGGTAAAGTATTTATCTGTTATATCTTTAACTAGTTTGGTGTTGCCAGTTGATTCGATAGGGGTATAAGTGGGAGATGTAATTTCAATGATGCCTCGGAAAGAAGAAAGATCATTGGGATAATCGTTCCATTTACCAGCAGAACCGTAATTTAACACCACGTAATCTTCCCCGTTGGGACCACCATTGTCTGGTTGACCGGCATACCAGTTAGTGTAAGTAGATGTTTCACCACTTGCCCACTTAAATTGACCTTCTGTTACCTGATCTGTTAAACCAATCCACAACTGTTCACTACTACCAAAGGTACTGATTAACCAATCCTGCTCTGCTTGACTGTTAATGGTGACAAGATTTCCCCCTACACTCTGCGCTTGAGCCTGAGCTTGTTGCCATGTACCAAGATTAGTTAAGAGATATGTGCTGTTGTTGTAATTGAATGTACTGTCATCATTGATAATAGTTCCCGTGACGGCTGTAGTTGTGCCGACTGTATAACCTGTTCCTGAAGCTAAAGTTAAAGCCACAGTTTCATTATTTTCTACTGTTGTATCTGCGATAGGGTCAATAGTTAAAGTAGCTATATTTGCACCCGCAGCAAAGGTAATAGTTTTTCCTGTGCCGGGTGTTGCTCCTGTATAGTCGCCACTGTTGGCTGTGCCAGTAATACCGTAGTTAACAGTTAAGGGGTTGGTTGTCGCTCCTGTGCGGGTAAATGTGTAAATGAGGTTGGTTGTACCATCTTCTAGTACGCTATTGGGTGATACTGCTAGGGTAATGCTTGGGGAAATATTTGTAATTTCAACAATGCCTCTGCGGAATTGGTTACTCGAAGAATCATTCCACTTACCAGGAGAACCAAAATTCATTTCTACATAATCTTCTCCATCCCAGCCATTATTTGGTTCACCGGGAAGCCAGTTAGTATAAGTAGATATTTCACCACTCACCCACTTGAATGTGCCTTCTGTCACCTCATCTGTTAAACCAATCCACAGCGTTTGATTAACACCAAAGGTACTGACTAACCAATCCTGCTCTGCTTGATTGTTAATGGTGACAAGATTTCCGCCTAAACTCTGTGCCTGAGCCTGAGCTTCTTGCCATGTTCCATAACTGGTTAAAGTATATTGGCTGCCATTGTAGTTAAACATTAGATGATGTTCCTTTAATAATTTGGTAGATGAAATTATCCGATTGCTATTTCCAAGCACTGCTAGTAAAATACACTAGCTCCAGTCTAACCAACCTTATACTGACTTACGTACTGAGAAGCACTGACTTATCGTGACTTATAACTGAACTTTATTAATACATAGTCCGTAGTTAAAAATATAATTCACTATGCCACATCTTTAACCGGCATAGAGATGAGAATATACGTAAGATATAATTAGACAATCCAATATATACTGATGATGTTATAAATTAACCCAGGATAAGCAATGTCAAGATCACTATGCGTTAATAATGACCACATTGACAAAGTTAAAATAGCACTCACGCACAAAATGGCTATCCCCAGCAATTAGACTGGGAATTCATTCCCAGGCAGGCTATGGGTTTTACGTTCCCCTGCTAAACCCTTACATATCGCATCAATTACAGGATGGTTTAATGCTGATGTAGAGACATTTCATGAAACATCTCTACAATGTGTTTTGCCCAAATGATCCTAAAAACTACACTTAGACAATCACAAAATGATTGACATTCAATGTTCCGGTTAATCCTGTGACTTCAATAATGGCATCATTAGCAGTATTAAACCCTGCGGTTGCATCATTAATAGCCACAAAGGTTTTTTGTCCAAAACTGAATTGAGCCGCGAAATTTGACCCAAAGGCTGCCGCTGTTAATTTTGCCCCCATACCAGCAGCATCCAGGGTATTAACTGCTCCCACATCCACAAACCCGGCTCGCTCAGTAGAAACACGGAATAAATCATTGCCTGTGGTAGCGTTGAAGTCTGTGATGACATCAAAATTAGTTAAGAGAGAATCAGTAAGATTTTGGTAAACAAACTTATCAGCACCTAAACCACCAGTTAGAGTATCTTTACCACCCCCACCAGTGAGAATATCATTATTTGCACCACCAACGAGGAAGTCATTAGCACTAGTACCTGTCAAAGTCAGACTAGAGGGATTGCCAATAGAACCATCACCATTTGCATCTATGCCAAATTTAGTTTCTTGGGTAAAAGCATCAGCAGAATTTAATGCGTATTGTCCCTCAGAAGAAACCCAATTCCAGTTACTATCTAAATTCCAGATATGCAGGTAAGTAAGTTGGCGTTAAACAATCAACATATGTAACGAAATGTAAATTCGACAAATACCTTATAGATAGGTTATTTAAGGGTTTTTACGAAAAAAATGTATATTGATTTTATCGTG
>NZ_JAQMTJ010000014.1:0-18891 GCF_028330815.1 Dolichospermum lemmermannii CS-548 | reverse complement strand
GAAGAAGAGAAGAATAGTATTGAATCTGGTCAAGTGATAGGTTTTTGCTGATTTCAACCCTTATTCCTTGCACCTGATTCACCTTTTTTACCTTCAAACTCTTGATATATCTCAGTTCTAGGTTTATTCAGCAGCCCCTAAATAACACTACTAGATGTTTTATACTCTCCAGTTTGCAAATGCAAGCTGGAGTTATACAGCATTGAATTTAATTACCTGATATTTTCGGATAGTGCTTACTCACTATCTCCAATATCACGTTTAGGTGGACGCTTGTAAGTAAAAGTAAAACTCTCTCCACTAGCTATGACCTTTCGCATTTCCTCATACATAGGATAACTACCAACACCGCTTAAATTAGCCCAACCTCGCGCCCTGGTTAAAGCCACAAATAACTGGTTGCGGAAATTCACGTCATTTTCATTCCGCGCTACATTATCAAAACCCACCACATAAACCATATCCGCTTCATGTCCTTTAGCGCGAGTAATCCGTGATACCGTCACACCACCTTCGTGCCAAAATTTATCAGGATCATGATTGGGATATTGGGGAACTAAATCATTTAACTTTAAAGCTGTAGGGATATAAACATCAATGTCATATTCCATTAAAAAGCCAGCTATCTGGGTTTCTAATTCCATTGCTTCATAGGTAGATCCTAAAATTACTACTAAAATATCTCGGCTGGGGTTAAGTCCGTCATGGACAATATTGTGCATAATTTTCTCAGCCAAAGCCTTCATTTCTTCCTGACGAGAACCATAAGTTTCAAATTCTAATACAGGTTTTCCCCAGATTTCTGATATGGGATTTGGTGAGTTTTCTGGCGGACGGCGCAATGTAATTTGTCTACCAGAAATAAATTTACTATCGCCGACAACTTCATAACCAATTTCCTTCCATGCTTTTTGATTTGTGAGTCCTGTCAGCATTCCTTCTGGACGTAACAAACCCATACCAATAGCGTGAGCAGATGTGAGAATTTGACCTGGTGTACGATAGCAACGGCGCATAATTTCTGATTTTTTAATGCCACCTTTATAGCTACCAGTTACCGCCTTATTAAGATTAGTATCTATCCCAAATAATTCTGGTGCGGTAGGAATTTTTAAACTATCTAAACTTTGAGCTTCGTCATAAGCCCAAATCAAGCGTTTTTGTTCTGGGTGTTCAGAATCAGCAGGTCGTAAAGATTGATAAGCTAACCAATAAATAGCTTGTTTGTCCTGATATTTTAAATCATCTTCGGCTACTAAATCTTGACCTTCATCAATTAAGATGGCATCAAACATTGGTTCAATAGTAATTTCTTCCAATAGCCGTTTACTTAAATCTATTAAACCTCGATTTGGCTGTCTTTCATTGGTGTTTTGTACAGTTCCTGGTCTTTTACCATGATGTTCACAAATAGTGCGATATAAACCAGCTTGTTCCTTTGCTCCCCAAGCATGAAACACTTGTAATTTAGAGTTTGTTTTTGGGTCATAGTGCATTTCACCACAACTAAAACGCTTTATCCATTGGTCGAGTAAACCAATCATTAAATCATATAAAGAACGGGTAAAAAATACTAAAGCAATATCCCAATCTGGATGTTTCAGGTGCATATGTGCGGCTTTTTGACATAGTAAAACAGTTTTTCCTGAGCCGGCAATACCGCGAATGCGCTGAGGTCCTGGGGGAATTTCTTTACCAATATGTTCTTGTTGTAAATCAATCTCATAGAGTTTTTCTCGTAAACTATCAATGACATTAGAACGGGTTTTCCCAGTGGTATTGACTTGATTTCGGGGAGGTTTCCGCAATACAGGTGTACCGCCTATCACTGATAATAATAATTCCCAATTTTTAGCTTCTAAATCTGCTCCAGGAATGACAATATTAGCTTGTTGAATTTGTTCAATTAAAGCAACTTTTCCTAATTGGTCTTGAAATATAATTGGCGGAATATCTGGTAATTGGTCAAAGCCTTTTTGCTGCCATTGTTCTGTGGTAATTTGCGGTAATGCAACTATGGCTCTACCATTAACTTTTCGCCAAAGTGCTGTTTCTCTATCACTATATGATATTAATGCTCGCAGTTGATGTTCTGCTTGTTGGTAGGGATTTATTTCTGTAGTATCACCCCAAAGCAATTGCCATTGTTGACCATTAATAGCGGCAATTTGGTCAATATTTATAGATTTGACTTCAATTACAACTACACCAAATTCTCTATCAACTATTAAGATATCCGGCTCTTTTCTAATTTCTCCAGCTTTGGAAAAAATGGGATAACGCCAATATCCAATGCAGTTTCTATCAGCAAAAGCACTACGGAAAGCGTCCCAAACCTTCTGTTCTCCGTCTTGATTTTTGATTGCTTCGGTGGTGATAAACTTGCTACCCTGTTCTTCTATGCCAACAGCCATTTTCTTTACCCGTCTAAAATGGTTACGTATTTTAAGTTACCATTACTAATGGGCTTTAAACCAGTGAGAATATACTGATATGTAATTGTATAATCAGTATGCTATGTATGTGTATATAGTTATATGTGGTTAGTTAAGTAGTTAATTTTTAACGAACCACAGAGGCACAGAGGGCGCAGAGGTAAATAAAGAAGAGATGTGAATACTGATCTTAAGTATTGTTGAGTCGGGTTAAGTTTGTTTGTTTTTTAAAGTATAAAAGTTAACAATTACATTTTATAAGCTCCTACTCTTTACGCCTCTGTGCCTCTGCGTGTTAGCGAAGCTCGATAAATCCATGCTTTTATTCACCAACACCCACTTGCAATAAATCCAAACCTTGGGCAAATATCTCATCAATTGGTAACATTTGCCCTGCTTCAGTCATAAATTTATGGTCTTTTGTAGCGCGAATAATTGCCCCATTTTCTAACAAATATTCATAAACTTCTTGCTGTCCCCGATTATGCCATTGGGCAATTGATTGAGTATAAAGCATTCCATTACTATCAATAGTATAAACTTTACATTCAATCTGTTTTTCAACAATTTCCCCAATCTCTAAAAAACCATATTCAACGGTTAAAATTTCTGTGTCATAACTTAAACAGTATTCGGCAAACTTCAACATATCCCCAAATAAATGTTCAGAAACTTGGGGTATTACACCATTTTTTGCCGAACCATCAATAAAATTTTGCTTTTGTTTCTCCATTTCTGATACTTTCTTTTTACCCATAGCCCGACGGAGTAAATCAGCTTGTCCTAAGCTATAACCAGCCATATCTTGAGCAATTTTCATAATTTGCTCTTGATAAACCATGATTCCGTAGGTTTCATTTAATATTGGTTCTAAAATTTGAGTATCATATTCAATTTCTTCTCGTCCATGTTTACGATTAATAAATTTAGGAATTAATCCTGCATCTAATGGTCCTGGGCGATAAAGTGCTAGAATGGAAGAAATATCTTCAATGTTTGAAGGTTTTAAATCTCGGACTATCTGTTTCATTCCTGAAGATTCTAATTGAAATATTCCTTCTAAATCACCTGCTTCTAATAATGAATAAGCTTTAGCAACGTCTTTTGGTAAGTTAGTATGATCACCTTTAGCTAATATTTTTTGTGCTTTTCTTTCCTGTCCGGTAATTTCATCAGGATCAATTCGATATCCTTTACTTTGTTCAATTAAATCAATGGTTTTTTGAATTAGGGTTAAGTTCCGCAAACCCAAAAAGTCCATTTTTAATAATCCCAATGATTCCAAATCTTCCATGAAATATTGAGTAATTACAGAACCATCATTATTTCGTTGTAGAGGAACAAGTTCATCTAATGGTTCTGCGGAAATAACGACACCAGCAGCATGAACCCCGAAGGTTTTGTTAGTTCCTTCAATTCGCATGGCCATGTCAATCCAGCGCCGTACAGTGGGATCATTATCATATTTGGCTTTAAATTCTGGTTCGGGAGTTTCATCGGAAATCATCACTTTCAGTTTTGTGGGTTTACCCCGAACTACAGGAATCATTTTCGCCATTTTGTCAGAATCCCCATAGGGAATGTCTAACACTCTAGCGACATCTTTTAACACTGCTTTTGATGTCAGACGGTTAAAAGTGATGATTTGGGCAACTCTATCAACACCATATTTATTAGTTACATAATCAATGACTTGATCTCGTTTATCAATGCAGAAATCTGTATCAATATCCGGCATTGATTTGCGTTCAGGATTGAGAAATCTTTCAAATAATAAGCCATGATGTACGGGGTCAATATTCGTAATTTTCATGGCATAAGCTACTAAAGAACCTGCCGCAGAACCCCGTCCTGGACCGACGGGAATATTATTATCTCGCGCAAATTTGATGTAGTCCCACACTACTAAAAAGTAGGTGGAAAATCCCATTTGTTGAATCATTTTTAATTCATATTCCAATCTTTCTTTATAGACTGGATCTACTTCGTTGCGAGATTTGCGTTTTAATCTTTCTAAAAGTCCGTCCCAAGCAACTTCTTCTGCATAGGTATCTGCTGTATGTCCTGAAGGTATTTGGGGTGTGGGAATTTGGGGATCACCCATGATGTGATAAGGTTCAACTTTATCAGCAATTTCTTCTGTGGTGGCTATGGCTTCAGCAATGACATCATCGGGTAAATGATCACGAAATAACTGGTGCATTTCTTCTGATGATTTGAGGTATTCTGTGCCGCTATATCGCATTCTTTTATCTTCGCTGATGAGTTTGCCGGTTTGAATACATAGCAAGGCATCATGGGATTCTACATCAAAACAAGAGATAAAATGGGAGTCATTGGTAGCAATAAATTTAATTCCTAATTCCCTCGCAATTTTGACAATTTCTACATTCACAATCCGGTCTTCTTGAGAACCATGATCTTGAATTTCTAAATAAAAATCTTCCCCAAATACTTCTTTATACCATTTAGCAACTTTTCTGGCTGCATCTGGGCGATTACTCATAATTGCTTGGGGAATTTCTCCCCCTAAACAAGCGCTAGTAACTATTAAACCTTCACGATATTGCTTGAGTAAATCTTTGTTAATACAAGGACGGGAAAAAATGCCTTTACCTTGTACTCCTTGAAGATGGGAAATTGTGGTGATTTTAACTAAGTTTTTATAGCCTTGTGTGTTTTTTGCTAATACGACTTGATGATATTTGGGACGGCGTTCTTGTTTGTCAATATCACCGTTTAGGATATACATTTCGTTGCCAATTATTGGCTTTATAGTCTTACTGCGGCAGATTTTAATGAGTTCAACTGCCCCATACATGACACCATGATCTGTGAGGGCGATCGCTTTCATTCCTAATGCGATCGCTCGATCTACCAATTCTGGTAGTTGACTAGCACCATCAAGCAAGCTGTAATCACTGTGAATATGTAAAGGAACAAATGACATATTAGTATTTGGTAAAATAAGGGGATTTTAAATTAACAGTTTTTAGTTAAGTAGGTGAACACAATAAAACCAAACTGTGTAAAGAAATGTAAAATCGCTGAAAACTTCTTTACTCTTGCCTCTTGCCTCAAGCCTAGTGCTATGACGACAATTTTCAACGCCAACCTACTTAGTCTGATTTACTGATACATTAATCGTCATTATAGCAACAAAGGTGAGTAAATTATGTTTTGGTTAAAAATTGATTTTTAAAATTTATTATCTTTTATATACCACAAACAAGATCCCTGACTTCTTAGAGAAGTCAGGGATCTGAAACTCTCTGAAACTCTCGAAAACTATACTTCAACAATTCTAGGTTCTGAATTTTTGTGACAACACTTGTTGACAAAATAACTAGCTAAATCCAATAATTCCAAATTATCAATATCAAGATTAATATCACTTACTAACACATCTTTCACAGCCGATATTTTGTCATTTTCTCTAGAGATTCTCAAACATTCTTCTAAATCTACTGCTAAATCAAACAATGATGTATCTCCCATATAATTTCTGATTTTGATAGCCACATCATCATCACTAACTAAAAAGTCTTTAATAGAATCAAATAAAGGATTAGATATTTCATCATCTCCCCAGGTTTCTAGCCAATCACCTTCCACATCTTCTACATAAATATGAACAAAATTTAGTCCATAATTTAACCAATCTTGCTGCATATTCCGAGCTGCTGCTAACGCTTCTGTCAGGTTTTCGAGTTGAGCGCTATTATTAGTCTGTTGTTGGTTAACCATAAATGGTATTTTCAGCGGATTAATGATGTTAGCTAGGACACAGATTTCGATTTCAATATTCGGGAATCAGGAAAAATTCATATACTTCCCTTCCGCAAGATGATCACTGTTATACAGTGCAACATTGACTAACTGATGAATAAAATCATTGTCTTGGGGATTGTAACTGAGAAATAATCCTCTTTCTATTTCCCACAATTGCAGTGAATTTTGCCACTTTTGATACTTGGTGTTATGAAATTCTTCACTGACACTGGTAACTTGAATACAGAGTGGTTTATTTTGGTGATTGCTAACTATCAGGTCTGTTGCCATAGAAAGGTCAGCTATATAACGCCGCCAAAAATCCCCTTCTCGATGAACAACATCCTGAGCTATATATTTAATGATATCACTATCAGCCTGATTAAATTCCCCCGCCATCATTTTTTTCTTCCAAATATAAAATTTGGTATCTGTGGCGTTTATCCATTTAGGAAATAGACAACTGTACCAATATCTTTCATTGGCGGTCATTTGCTCAAACTGGAGTTTTTGGTCTTCCTCTGAAGGTAAAGATTTAATTGCTAACCAAACCTTAGAGTCCGTAATTACTTCTAATAAAAAAGCGACAACGATGGGTTTGGATATCAGTGAACCAAGCTTGATATGTTTAATCCAACGGTTGATATCTCTTAATTTTATCGTGAGACTTGGATCTATTTCAGCGGCTTGCTCGATTAGTAAATTTAGTTTATCCTTAATTTCTCTGGCTTGCAAACTATACCCTATTGTAAAACACTAACACAGCATCTAAAGAGTTATATCCTACTAAATCGGTAAATAAGGTTGTTAAAAACATGATCATTATTTTATCTTAGGGTGTACTGAATAATTCAGCATTAACTAATTGTCGGACTAGAGTAGGACTAGTTGAGCAGATCAGTAAATAATCTTTACACTCAGCACAACTTCGTTAAAAATAGTTTTCAGTCACAATATCATTATCATTTGCATCCATCATTATGTCTCAACCAACCATAGAATCCATTTTACAGGAAAAGCGGCTATTTCCGCCTAGCAGTGAATTTTCGGAAAATGCCCAGATCAAAAGTTTAGCAGATTATCAGCGACTTTACGACAAAGCCAAAGCAGATCCTCAACAATTTTGGGCAGAATTGGCGGAAACTGAGTTACACTGGTTTCAAAAATGGGACACTGTCCTAGATTGGCAACCACCTTTTGCTCAGTGGTTTGTCAACGGTAAGATTAATATTTCTTACAATTGTCTTGACAGACATCTCACTACTTGGCGGAAAAATAAAGCGGCATTGATTTGGGAAGGAGAACCGGGAGATTCACGGACGCTGACTTATGCTCAATTGCATCGGGAAGTGTGCCAGTTTGCAAATGTATTAAAGCAGCTAGGAGCAAAAAAAGGCGATCGCATTGGGATTTATATGCCGATGATTCCCGAAGCTGCCATTGCCATGTTAGCCTGTGCGAGAATTGGCGCACCTCATAGCGTTGTTTTCGGTGGTTTTAGTGCTGAAGCTTTGCGTGATCGCTTGAATGATGCCGAAGCTAAGTTAGTAATCACAGCGGATGGTGGTTGGCGCAAGGATGCAATTGTACCCCTCAAAGAACAGGTGGATAAAGCTTTAGAGAATAATGCAGTTCCCAGCATTACAGATGTGCTAGTTGTCAAACGCACAAATCAAACAACACAGATGGCAGCAGGACGTGACCATTGGTGGCACGATTTACAACAAGGCGTTTCTGCTGATTGTCCCGCTGAACCTATGGACAGCGAAGATATGTTGTTTGTTCTCTATACTTCCGGTAGTACAGGCAAACCGAAAGGAGTAGTCCACACCACAGGCGGTTATAACTTATACAGCCATATCACTACCAAATGGATTTTTGATCTTCAAGATACTGATGTATATTGGTGTACTGCCGATGTCGGTTGGATTACGGGACATAGCTATATAGTTTATGGACCCCTTTCCAACGGGGCAACCACTCTCATGTATGAAGGTGCGCCCCGTGCTTCTAATCCTGGTTGCTTCTGGGATGTCATTGAGAAATACGGTGTTAATATTTTTTATACTGCACCAACGGCAATTCGCGCCTTTATCAAAATGGGTGAACACCATCCTAACAAACGTAATCTTTCTTCCCTACGATTACTGGGAAGCGTGGGTGAACCCATTAACCCCGAAGCTTGGATGTGGTATCACAAAATCATTGGTGGTGAACGCTGTCCAATTGTGGATACTTGGTGGCAAACGGAGACAGGTGGGATTATGATTACACCTCTACCTGGGGCAATTGCTACTAAACCAGGTTCAGCCACTCTCCCCTTCCCTGGTATTATTGCGGATGTGGTGGATTTAGACGGGAATTCTGTCCCTGATAATGAAGGTGGTTATTTAGCAATTCGTCATCCTTGGCCGGGAATGATGCGGACTGTGTACGGTGATCCTGATCGTTTCCGGCGGACTTACTGGGAACATATTCCGCCCACAAATGGTAATTATACGTATTTTGCTGGTGATGGGGCGAGAAAGGATGAGGACGGCTATTTCTGGGTCATGGGGCGCGTGGATGATGTTCTGAATGTCTCTGGACACCGCTTGGGGACGATGGAAGTAGAATCTGCCCTAGTGTCTCATCCGGCGGTGGCTGAGGCTGCGGTGGTGGGTAAACCGGATGATTTGAAGGGTGAGGAAGTTGTGGCTTTTGTGACTTTGGAAGGGACTTATCAAGCCAGTGAGGAGTTGAGTAAGGAACTGAAAAAGCACGTTGTCAATGAGATTGGAGCGATCGCTCGTCCTGGTGAAATCAGGTTTACTGATGCTTTACCAAAAACCCGTTCTGGGAAGATTATGCGGCGTTTATTGCGGAATTTGGCATCAGGACAGGAAATATCGGGGGATACTTCGACTTTGGAAGATCGCAGTGTGTTGGATAAGTTACGGGAAGGGAATTAATTTAGGTTAGTTTTTCAACACTGTGTAAAATCTGTATGGGGTGGGCAAAATTGCCTACCCTATATTATGATGTGTTTACCATCTATTCACAGCGTATATTGAGAGAGATTTTTTACCAACTGTCGGACTTTTCAAACACCCTCTAATTATACATAGTTGAATTTACTACAAAAGGGAAATTTCTTCTCCCGATTTCTTACTCGAATCTAGTTTTTGCGTCATCTGTCATATTCTATGATATTGCGTGTTCCTCGCTGACTTGATTTTTTTCTCCTACCCCTACTTATTGAGCCGATACTTTCCAACTGACAACTGACAACTAAACTAATCGCCATTCACGGCTAGAAAGTGCTAAAATTAGCATTTCAGTGTTGGAAGTTGTGAAGGCGGGTATAATGTCCCCATCACTTCCTTATCAATCAGTTACAAACTCACTCACTAGGAACAGGAGAAACAGTTCTCAACATGATCAAATTGCGTTTAAAAAGATTTGGCAAAAAGCGCGAAGCAAGTTACCGGATTGTTGCTATTAACAATCTTGCCCGTCGTGACGGTCGCCCCCTAGAAGAACTAGGATTTTATAACCCCAGAACTGATGAAGTAAAATTAAACATTCCTGGTATCATTAAGCGTCTACAACAAGGCGCTCAACCTACCGATACAGTTCGTAGTATCCTCGTAAAAGCTAACGTTTTTGAACAGGTCAGTGCAACAGCCGCATCATAGTCTTGAGATGAAATCCCTAGCAACCAGTCCCAATTATGTTGGGCTGGTAGAGTTTCTTGTGCAGCCGTTTTTAGAATCTCCAGAATCTTTAAGCGTTGATTGTGAAATGTCTCAAACCCTCAAGCGGGCTTGGGTTCGCATTGCTTTTAATAGCACAGATAAAGAAAAAGTGTTTGGTCGAGGGGGACGAAATATCCAGGCAATTCGCACTGTAATTGCCGCCGCAGCCGAACTAGCTGGGCAATCAGTATACCTGGATATTTATGGCAACAGTTCCCAAGGTCGGGAAAGTGTGTCTTTTGATGAAGAACAGGAAGAGCGGATACTACCACCCAAGTCGAAAGAACGAGAGAACAATATTCCCAAACCTGTTGTTAAACCACGTTTACGCTAGTACCGCAGGGCGGAATTAAAAATTAAAAATTAAAAATTGAAAAAGCAAATTACAAAAGCTTTTTAGTGGTTTTTAATAATTAGTGATTTTTGCCGCACTCTCCTAGTTAGTTTAAATGGTTGGTAACAGATTTAATTCTGGGGAAGATGGAGAGAGGGGACAACAGCATTGTCAAATCTTGGCGAATAATTCCGTTTTTATGGCGGATTTACCAGCCAAGAATTAACAAATGTTGTCAGCCCATTTCCCAATCATACAAATACTAATTAACAGAAAATTATAGAATTTTCAATTTACATTTAATCGGAAAATATTAATTTTGTTAACAACTACTTTTTACCCAATTCAGCAATAATATGGCAGATGATTCCATAATTGAACTGCCGAATATGTCCAGTGCGATCGCTCTAGCTGGATATGGTGAGGCAAATATCAAGTTATTATGCCAACAAACAGGAGCTAACTTAGTTCTGCGGGGACAAGAATTATTAATTTCGGGAACACCTAAACAGGTAGAATTAGTAAAGCGATTAGTGCGATCGCTAGAAAATTTGTGGAGTAAAGGTAATAATATCTCTAGTGCTGATATTCTCACAGCCCGTCAAGCCCTGGACACAAATACAGAAGACCAATTACAAGACCTACAGCGCGATATCCTCGCCAAAACTCGCCGAGGTTTTGAAATTCGCGCTAAAACCTTTCACCAACGCCAATATATAGACGCACTCCGCAGACGGGATTTAACCTTTTGTATCGGTCCTGCGGGAACAGGAAAAACCTATCTCGCGGTAGTTATCGCCGTTCAAGCCCTACTCAGTAATCAATTTGAACGGCTGATTTTAACCCGTCCCGCAGTAGAAGCAGGGGAAAAACTCGGCTTTTTACCAGGAGACTTACAGCAAAAAGTCAATCCCTATTTGCGTCCTCTTTATGATGCCATTAATGAATTCATAGATCCCGAAAAAGTCCCCAATTTAATTGAACGGGAAATCATCGAAGTCGCACCACTAGCTTATATGCGGGGACGGACATTAAATAACGCCTTTATCATCGTTGACGAAGCTCAAAATACCACACCGGCGCAAATGAAAATGGTTTTAACCCGATTGGGTTTTAACTCCCGCATGGTGATTACAGGTGATGTTACCCAAACTGATTTACCACATTATCAAAAATCAGGTTTAGATGTAGCTTTGCAAATTCTCAGAAACGTGGAAGGAATTGCGATTTGCGAATTTTCCCAAAAAGATGTGGTGCGTCATCCTTTAGTGCAACGAATTGTTGCTGCTTATGAGAAATACGAAACGTAGTACATTTAAATTGGTCATAAATCTGAAATGAAACACTAACAACTAAACAATCAACAAATATGACAACAACATTGAAAGAATTTTTAGAAGCTTGTGAAACCTTGGGAACTTTGCGCCTAATTGTCACCAGTAGCGCCGCTGTTTTAGAAGCTAGAGGAAAAATAGAAAAGCTATATTACGCCGAATTACCAAAAGGTAAATATGCGAATATGCACACCGAAGGCTTTGAATTTCATTTGAATATGGATATGATTCAACAAGTGAAATTTGAAACAGGTGAAGCTAAAAGAGGGAATTTTACAACCTATGCAATTCGGTTTTTAGATGCAGAAGAAAAACCTGCATTAAGCCTCTTTTTGCAATGGGGTAAACCAGGAGAATACGAACCAGGACAAGTAGAAGCTTGGCAAATTTTAAAAGAAAAGTATGGGGAAATTTGGCAACCTTTAGCCCTAGAAACCTTATAATTTTGAAATCCCTAGATTCCCGACTTCTCAAAGAAGTCGGGGATCTAAACTAAATGAATATTATTAATTGTTGAATATGGTGATAAAAATAATTATTAGCTTTTGCTTAATGCTTTTTTTGTTCTTAGGAAATAATCAAGCCCAAGCTGGAGAATTAGCAGAACATTTAGCCAAATTCCCCCAATGGGAAAAATTAACATCAGTCAAACCAGCCAAAGGAGATTTAGTTTACCCTGAATGGATGTCTGGGACTTGGAAAGTTACCAGCACATTAGTAGATTTAGCCGCACCTTTAGCACCGGATATAGTTACACCAGGCTTTGAAGGTAATCGTAGTCAATTAAATCAACCAATTAGTTTTTTAGTTAAATTCATAAAAGTTAAACCAACTAATTCGGGTTTAAAAATTTTTGCTAACTTCCAAAAGCAAGCATCAATATTAGTTGCAGATAGAGAATTTAATAGTTTAAACCTATCCAGAGCTTATTTAGGGAATGAGGCTGTTTTATCATCCAAAGTAGATCCTAAATCGCCTAACCGGCAAATTACATTTTTGCGGGGTGAACGGCAATTAATTTCTATTATCAGCGATCGCGCTACAGAAACAACAGCAGATGATCAATTCATTACTTCTGAAGTTTTCCAACAATTATTTAAAGGTAGTTCTCGTCCATATTTGAATACTGTAGAATCAACTACCGCTTATCAAAAACTTTCTCCGTCATCTCCAGCCATTACAGCAAATCAAGTAACCGCTGTCTACCTTGCACCCCAAGATCCTGATTATTTTACCGCAGGTTCTCGACCAGTGGCTTTATATCGGTATCGGCTAGAATTTTTTCCCCCAAGCTGAACTTCTAACCCGCTTATACTCTCTACAAAAAAAATGGAGAACTAATCGTGTAAATCTCAGAAACTACTTTGGAGTAAAGGATTCAGACTTTATCCAAAAATATTTTCTCCAACCCCTTGCCAAACCCAGAGACTACTGCTATTATAGTTAAGCGTGGGACACAAACGGGTCGATGTCCGAGTGGTTAATGGAGACGGACTGTAAATCCGTTGGTTTACGCCTACGCTGGTTCAAATCCAGCTCGGCCCATATCCTACAGAAATTAAGAATTATAAATGCTGTACTATAAACAAATGTACAGCATTGTAAATCTTATTTTTGGTTTCTATTTCGCCCGTGTGGCTCAGTGGTAGAGCACACCCTTGGTAAGGGTGAGGTCACGAGTTCAATCCTCGTCACGGGCTTTTTAAACAGCATTTACAAACAGGTGGTTCAACGCAAGTTGAACCACTTTTGTTTTTTAGTAACTATGGCAGTAAGAAAATCATCCAAAAATATATTGTTTTGACTTTGTTGGCAACTCCGTCAAGGCATTGAGCCGAGATATCTGTTTTTTCCTGCAAGATGACCTCAAAAGTCCTGATTTCTCCCTACCGAACACGGCTTTTTTGGCACTAATGTATCAAAGTATCAAAACCATATAGGACAAAGGTTTTCAGGCCATCTTGCAGCTTTTTACACCTATCTCAGTTTCACGTCAAGTTCGGCTCCCATGGAGGGTCCGAAGTGAGTGTGCAATCAACCATCAGCCGATGATGATGAAATCGGATGCGGTTAACGCGGGAAAAAGAGCCTGGGCCGAGAGCACGTCGGAAGGAAAATAGGCGTTGAACTTGCTGAGTGTGGCAATTTGTACACCTGGGGACGAGCCAGTGCCATCTATATCGTAGGAGAGCGCTCCATTGTTGCTGTTGTAGACAATTCTGGTATTGCTCCTTGTGGCCTCCGCAATAACATTGGCCGTGCTTGAACCAGCAATAGATTCAAATTGGTTGACAATCGAAAGCTGAGAGTAGATGACACTGCTGAGAACCAGCTTGTCAAGGTCAGGCGAGAAATCAGTGATTCTATCAATACCAGTTGTTGCAAGTGGCTGATCGAAGTAGAAGCTGTCATTGCCCATTCCACCCGTCAGTACGTCAGATCCTGCTTCACCGTAGAGCTTATCATTGCCCTCTCCGCCTTTGAGCGTGTCAGAGTCGTCCCCACCAAAAAGCTGATCATTGCCAGCTTGGCCATTTATATCATCAGAGCCAGTCTCGCCAAATATCTTGTCATTGCCTTCTCCCCCATACATATCATCGTTTTCACTTCCACCAAACATAGAATCGTTCCCATCGCCACCCCTAAGAAGGTCATTGCCGGCTTCACCAAATATATTGTCATTGCCAGTGCCGCCATCAATGAAGTCATTACCAGTGCCGCCGTAGGCGACGTCGTTGCCGCCATCGCCCCAGATGCAGTCATCGCCACCGAGACCCTTAATGGTGTCAGCATCATCAGTGCCACCAAACATCTCACTAGCATTACCGATTCCATTGGGATTTAACTCACCGCGGGCATCCAAGTAATTACCGCCATTGCCTATGAACACGTCATTGACATAGCCTGCAAGTCCTACGGTCTGTCTGACTCCAAAGATATCGGTGACTGTTTTTGTTGCCGCCGACAGCGCTGCATTGCTGTTGAATTCAAGGTTGGATTCACTGTCGAGTTCATAGTCGGCATCGTTGACGGCAAAGATCTTGTGATAGAGGTGGCGAACGCCAGTGGATTCCATGACGAGATCGGCCAAAACTTTGCCTTGAATCGAGGCCAGCAAGTCAGTACCACCAAGTTTGCTCAGGTAGTAGTTTTCATCGCCTCGCTCTAGCTGCTGCATTTGATAAGAGTAGATGAAATTATGGGTCGGTCCAAGCATACCGCCGGGAACTCTGGCCTCCGCTAGGCCGCCAATCCAAAGGGAGATCTTTTGGAAATCCTGATTCCCTGAAGTTCCCTGGTAATTCGGATCTAGGGCGTTAACGCTGGTTCCAGTCCAGGCATTACCCATGAAGTTGTTATCTAGAATCGCCGCATCGGCCGCGCTGGATAAGGCAGCCGCATAGGTGGATGCATCGGCCGCATTGTTGCTGGCTTGTAAGTTATTCCAGTAATTGAGATTCGTATTGCTTGAGTAGCTGCTTAGGATGGCATCACGGGAGTAAGCCATGATGAATCCCTTCAGGGAGTCGGAGTGTAGCAGGTGGTTGCCAAAATCTCGCCAACTCACATAGGGACGCAGATTGGCTTCCTGGGCGGCCAAACGAGCATCAATTCCGTTGTTGGTTTGATTCGTGGCCGTTGTCCCAGGTGTAAGCCGGATATTGCGTAGAAAGGCTTGCATCTCCCGCCGTGCCTGGTTCAGAGAGGAAATGCCGCTATCCTGGCCTCTGCCGATGTTGAGGGCAGCAAGATCAAGGGGAAGGCCAACAAGTGCATTTCTTAAGGTATTGGTAACATATTCATCAGTTAAATTGCCAACCTGGTTCGACGTACCTGCCACAATCTCAGCCGCTGATTTGTCTGTATACAACTGAGGGGCTAGAAAGGCTTGCAGCAGCGGGATATCTTTCTTGCCTTCTGTCAAAGCAATTCCGGTCTCTGGGTCAATCTTAGCCATGGCCAATGTTTCACTCAACTGGGAGTGGCCAAAGCGGAAGGTCGAACTAGCAAATTCAGCAAGTATCGAAGGATTAAAACCTGCACTTACCCCAGCGAAGGCTCCTAGATCGGGGGTGATGCGACGTGCGTATTCTTGAAAGACATGGTGCTGATAAAACTGTTCAGTAACCAGCTTGGCGGCCTCGAGTTTTTCTTCACCAGACATGGTGAAGTCACGATTTAGCTTCTGGTATTCGCTAATGTTGACCTCTAATTGTTTCAGAATAGCGTTGTGTGCATTTGCAAAGATTTGGTGAAGACTGGTAAGTCCAAGATTTTCATTGGCGCGGCCATCTCCACCTACTGCATGGAGATTTAGCACCGAAGCATCCTTAAGATCTCCATTTGCATTAAATTGGCTTTCACCTGCTGGCCTCGTGGCTCCTCGCCAGTTGTTGGCCAAATCAATCATGAAGGCTGATCCAGACTTGACCAGCACTGAATCCGCTGTTAGTAATGCGGTATCAAAAATGTATCCTTTTTCGCCAGAAATTTTGTTTAAGGTAACAAAGCCTAGTCTTCCTGCCCCCGGCTTGCCCACGGGAATCACCTCAACCAGTGGCACACTGCTAACGTCAATATCGTGGATGACCAGTCCAATTCGAAGGGCATTGTTTTTCAGATCCGTCCAGCGGGCAATACCATTGTTGCTGCCAGTTAGCATGGCGCCAGTGAGTTCGCCATTGGCTTTGTATTCCCTGAGAAATACACCATGGCTGAATGTAGATCCATAGGTTTGGTTGAGATCAACAAATGCCGAAGTAAAATTAAAGCTTTTGCCATTTCTTGGTGAAAGCTTCAGCACTCCGTTGCTGCCAATTGAAGCTATAACCCCAGTAAATGGAGACTGTTTGTTGAAGGCATCAACAACTTGGTTCAGGGTTGAACCTGTTGGGATTGTAATGATCTGATCATTCAGAACAAGGTTGCCACCGTTGGCAATCGTTGTGAACGCAACGCTGCCAACCGCTGCATTTTCATTGTCAACATCCCAAGTTTGAGTCAGGGCATATTGATCCAGTCCGAGTTCTGTCAATAAACTATCTTTGCTACCCTCCCCTAGCCTGACGCGAACTGTGTTGCCCCTTGATAGGGCCATGAAATTTGTTGTGCTGCCGGCGTTGTAGAGTTGATCCCCAGGCAATAAGGGTATTAAAACAGTGCCATCATTCCCCTTGTCAAGGAAATCAAGTCCATGATCGTGATATTGGCCGAAGATGGCAAAAAAGTCTGAATTTGGCAGCGGATTGCTGCCTGTCAGGATTGTTTCATGACGAGTATTGTTGTTTTGACTCACCCTGCCAAGGCCAGTCCTGGTGCCGGACTGTGTCCACTCACGCGCATAGGGATTATCCAAGGTCTCAAACGAGCTTTTGCCTGTTTGGTTTGAAATCAGATTGCTGATCAGTCTAGGCTGGGCATCGAAGATCAGGTTGCCACGAATGCTGTAGTCAGCAACGTAGGCTGCGGTGTAGTTTACGGAACCTGTGGCAAAGTTAATTGTGAATCCACCTGTATAACTGCTAAAATTGCTGGCTGTTAGATTGCGAAATAGGGTGTTTGTCGCTCCAGCATGGTAACGAATGTCAGTTGTCGAGGTTATCTGAAGGCTTGAGGTTGTTTGCGTGGGCGATTGGGGTATGTCGAAAAGTTGTTGGTCGGTGCCATTGAGGCTTCGGAAACCGCTGGTGGGTTTCGCCCCCACAGCGTTGAGAGGTCCGGGTAATATTGCTGTTGACGGCTTGTTGCCGTATATCTTGTAGACTTGCCATTGGTAGTCAATAAACTGAATATCGTCAAAGGTGAAGGAGTCGACGACAGAGTTGTAGACAGAGTTGTAACGGTAACTTTTAACACCCATTGATTTTTCCTTTGTTTATCGCGTTCTGTTGTAACTATTGTGACTAGGGCTTGCTTAGTTTTGCAACTCCCACTAGAAAATTATTATACAGATGTTGTCACACATCGGATTCGTAACTATTCTTAACTGTATTGAGGGTAAATTCGGGCAGGGTAAACGAAGATTTAGCTTGGGCAGAGTCATAAAGCAGATTAATGTTAAACAGCATTAATACAAGTTAAATAACGAAAATTAGCTTAGTCTATTAGCTAACAGAAATCTCCGTGATATTTTGTTATAAATAATTTTGCAAGTTGATATTATATTATCAGCGCGTAAACATTCCCAGGGTGTTATCTGCCATAAACACCATTTTGAGGAAATATATGCGCTATCAACCCTATGGGAAAAAACGTAATTTTTCTGTAGTAGCTGTTGTCAGATTTGTCAGCGTTACGTTTTTTTTTGGAACTTTAATCTTTTGTGGTTTCTCTACAGGTTCGTTCATGATCTCATATCTTATATCCAGCTTAAACATTATTCAAACTACCTCAATTCCTGGTACTAAAGACAAGGAAAAGTGTGAGTCAAAAAATGAAGTTTGGCGAGATAATAAATGTTGGGATTATGAGCATAATCCCTCATTTTAAATGATTTCAATGGCTACTTTTCTTTGTGGGAGAAGTTACTGCTGCTGGTTTGGCAATTTCTTGCTTGTAAAAGCGAACTACCTTCAGCACATAATCAGCAGTAAAGCCTTTATCACAGCCTGTATAGCTACCAGTCATCCACCAACAAGCGACACCACGCACAGCACTATTTTCGTTGTTATTAGTGGCTACAAATTGCTTATTTAATTCTCGGTTGGTGATACAAGAAATAACTTGACGAGCTATTTTGGGATCATTTTCAAACTGAGTTGGTGTTAATTCTTTCTTCAAACAAGTTTTTGACCAACCTTTAAGAGTTTCTGGTTTAACTTGCCATTCGCTGTAATAACCATCATTGCGCTTTTTTGTTTGAGGTGCTGCTAGTCGCAATGCTTCTACCATTGCTGCAACTTGGGTATCAGAAACAGGCTGTTTTGCCTGTGCTAAGGACGGTAAAAATCCTAAGCTGATAATCATGCCGCTAAATATGAATGCTATAGAGTTTTTGTTCATGATTTTAAAATTATTAAAAACGTCAAAATTTAGGAATGTGAAATAAAGTACAATTTTGAATTTATGTAATCTCATGTTGGGTTACGCTGTCGCTTTACCCAACCTACAAAAAATTGTCAGTTAATAAATTCACGTTTTTTAGAGGATGTTTGAAAAGTTTTTAATGTATCAATAAACCCCTCTCCAAACCTCTCCCCGACGCGGGGAGAGGCTTTGAAACCCCCATTCCCTTGTAGGGAAGGGGGGAAGGGGGGTTAGGTTTCGGAGATTGTTGGTTT
>NZ_JAQMTJ010000176.1:0-3453 GCF_028330815.1 Dolichospermum lemmermannii CS-548 | reverse complement strand
CTCCCCTGGTAGGGGAGAGGTTTGGAGAGGGGTCTGTTTACACATTAAAAACTTTTAAAACATCCTCTAATAAATGAACTACGTTATAGAAATACAGAATCACCATATCCCCCCAGATACTCGACTTCTCAAAGAAGTCGGGTATCTATGTTATTATAGTCAATTTTTTGTAATAAACTAAATTGGTAATAGATTACAAATCAGGATGAGGCATCACCAAAGTTAGCAAAGCTGAAGAAATTTCTGCTAAAGGCAGGATAAAATCTACATTCCCAGTCTTAATTGCTGCGGACGGCATTCCTGGAAATTCAGCGCTTTTTTCATCTTGGGCAATTACCGTCCCACCCATTTTTTGAATTGCTTCTACTCCCATTGCCCCATCACTGCCGGTTCCTGTGAGGACAACAGCGATCGCTCTTTCTTTATAACTTCCAGCCAGAGATTCAAACAATAAATCTGCCGAAGGACGGAGAAAATGCACCATTTCCGACTGCGATAAAGAGGCTGTACCATCACTATTCACCAACAAATGATTATTAGGAGGAGCAATATAAACAGTCCCGGGTGTGAGTTTGTCTCCTTCCTTTGCCTGTTTTACTGTCAATGGAGTCCGACGACTGAGAATTTCTGCCATGAGAGATGGATGACGAGGATCTAAATGTTGAACAATCACAATTGCTGCTTTGAAATCTGCGGGTAAATGTGAAAGTACCTCAATTAACGCCGTTAACCCACCAGCAGAAGCCGCTAAAGCCACAATATCAAAGTTAGGAAGATTTGGCATATTTATCTTGAAGATTATAGTTTCCCCCATCCTTAAAATATCAAAATTTTCAACTCATTCCCTGTATCCACAGACGTATAGAACTTTCCAAATAAGCATTTGGGGACAAAAATGTAGAGCCGAGAATCCCTACCCATGGAACGTCTCTACAGAGGATCTTTTAATTCACTAATTTTCTGCTTCTAAAGTTTTTTTGGCTGCTAATAATTGCTGTTTATGTTCTTCACTCATTTGCGGATATTGCAAATTTAATTCCTGCAATTTTTGGCAAATAATATCTGCTACCACTAAGCGTGTAAACCATTTACGATCAGCAGGAACAATATACCAAGGTGCAAATTCTGTACTTGTATGGTTAAAAACCTGCTCATAGGCATCCATATAATCATCCCAAAAAGCCCTTTCCCGAACATCACTAACAGAAAGTTTCCAATTTTTATCCGGTGATTCAATCCGTTCTAAAAACCGTCTTTTTTGCACCGATTTTGAAACATTTAGAAAAAACTTGAGGACAATTACCCCATTATTGAACAAGTATTTTTCAAAATTATTAATTTCCTCAAATCGCTGTTTCCATATATGATTATCTTGAGGAAAATTGGGTAATTGTTGTTTTTTAAGAATTTCTGGATGGACACGGACTATGAGTAATTCTTCATAATATGAACGATTAAAAATGCCAATTCTTCCCCTTTCTGGCAAAGACTTCATCGAACGCCATAAATAATCATGATCTAGCTCTTCTTCACTCGGTGATTTAAAACTAAATACCTGACATCCTTGAGGATTCACGCCAGACATCACGTGTTTAATGGTACTATCTTTACCAGCAGCATCCATTGCTTGAAAAATAATCAATAAAGAATAGGTATTTTGAGCATAAAGAATATCTTGATATTTCGCTAATTGTAAAATACCTGCCTTTAATTTTTTCACCGCATCACCTTTTTGGTGAAACTCACATTTATAACCTGGGTTATAGTCCTTTACCAAAGAAATTTGATCACCTGGTTTAACAATATAAGGATCATGATTCATATCAAAAAATTAGCACTCCAATAAAATTCATAAATTCATAAATTCATCTGCGTTTATCTGCGTTTATCTGCGTTTAATTATTTTTGAAATCTTATTCTATGGAGCTTCATCTTAATTTAGTATAACCTCTTTCTCTCTGTGTTCTCTGTGCCTCTGTGGTTAGATAAAAAACCTTTTCACCGCAGAGAGACAGAGTGAAAACTTATTTTAAAAAACAGCAGATTGCAATTTTGTTAACTTTGCTAAAACTTCCGTACTGTGAATACTCGGATTAACTCCCACAAAAGTTGTTCTTAATATCCCTTGAGGATCAATAATAAAACTATGGCGCATAGAGACAACACCTATCCAAGAACCATAAGCTTTACTAACTTCACCCTTAGTATCAGCTAACAAAGGAAATTTTAACCCTTCTGAATCACAAAATTCTGCATGGGAATCAATATCATCAGCACTGATACCAATAATTTCAGTATTTTTCTCAATGTACTTAGGTAGATCTTGCTGAAACCGCCTTGCTTCAATAGTACAACCGGAAGTAAAATCTTTCGGGTAGAAATAGAGAACCACCCACTTACCCTGGAAATCAGCCAGGGAAACCTCACCATTCCCCGTATTAGTTGGTAAGGTAAATTCAGGTGCAGGTTGATCAATTGCCGGTAATATACCACCTAAAGCTTGAGCAGGAGGGGTAAAATTCAACCAATTGATAACAGCCAAGCAAGTGGCAAATAGAATGCTAATAAAAGTGCGGCGCGAAATCATAGTCTTCACCAGAAATATAACTTAATATAAGTTTACATTCTTGTTAGCCGCTATTCTGAATCTGACTGGTTTTCTGGTGGTTTTTCGATACTCTCAATGTATTGGCTATCTATAAGAAAAGCGCCTCTAGTCAAGCGTATACCCCAATAACCACCAGGGCGACGGTCAAGAACTATACCTTCTTCACCAACATAAATTACATCAGCAGGACGTAACATAGGCATTGGGTCAGCGGTTTTGACATAAGGTGGCAATGATACCACACGGACTTTACTACCAATTGGGAATTCTGACGACATTTTACAACAGTTTGTAATTTTGAATAACGGTAAATATCGATTTTATTTTACTCTTCTTCCTTTCCACCTATTTGTTAATAAATGTAAAGAACATATTCCACATCCAAAATGAAATGATATATTAAATCCATAGGACACCAAGTTAAGAAGAAACCAACTAAGAGAAAGGGCAATTGATCTAGTGTCCCCCGTCATTAGCCCCACAAGTACAGCATTATTGATCATAAAGTGGCAACTAGCCAAACTTTAGATAAGATGGCGAAGCCAAATCCCAGAGCGGAAAGACGTAGAGATGCTGTGTTTGCGTTTTAGAAAGTCCACCCTTAGTAACTTACAATCACTTACTTACTTTAATCATTTGAAACCTGCAAATTCACTAGAACCCGGTCAACCTTGATCGGGTTTTTAGATGTTTATACCTGGTTTTGATCGGAAAAATGTTAAGAGGTTGTTTGAAAAGTATTATATGAAACCCATAATCTCCAAAAACCTAACCCCCCTTCCCCCCTTCCCTACAAGGGAATGGGGGTTTTAAAGCCTCTCCCCTGGTAGGGGAGAGGTTTGGAG
>NZ_JAQMTJ010000175.1:0-3248 GCF_028330815.1 Dolichospermum lemmermannii CS-548 | reverse complement strand
TAGATTTTGATGACATTTTTGGTGATTTACTGTTTCTCAAATGCCTTTTTTCACTTTATCTGTTTGTTTTGATGCTCCCTTTGATTTTCATCTCCGTAATTTCCCTCTGTAACATTTTGGGGTGCGGAATGTGGGTTATAACTCCGAGTTTGCAGATCGAATTTCTAACAAATAGATATACATAATGTAGAGACGTTATAGGTAACGTCTCTACATTCAGAAATAAACCGCATTTTCCCAAAGAAACTAGATTCTGAGCCGTTAATCCTATAATCTTGATCTCAATTACCAATTAGAAAACTCCACCAGAAATTTTGGCAGATTTTTTATTTGTGTATCTCTCTTACCAGATTTACAATGAAGTTTAATATTGGTCATTTTTATCAGTCGTGTTTAACCGTGTAAAAACCTTTCCTGCTTGGGGATTCTTGTCACTGTTAACTAACCTTATCCTAATGTTAGCGGTCATTTTATTGATTTGGCGACAGCAAAAAATAACCCCTATGGTAGCAACGACAGCTATCCCAAATCCCCCAGAACCAGTTAACCTTAACTGGAAAAATCAATATGTACCACCAGAGTTAGGCCCCCGTCATCAACTCAGTTATCCCCAATGGTTGGATATGCTCAAGCAAGAAGCTAAAATAACCGCTGACAAAAATCCCCAACGGTTAACCATACTAGCGGGAGATTCTCTGAGTTTATGGTTTCCACCAGAATTATTACCGGAAGATAGAAATTGGCTAAATCAAGGAATTTCCGGTGAAGTTAGCAATGGACTGTTACAAAGATTAGATTTCTTTGACCGCACCCAACCAGATATGATTTTGGTGATGGTAGGTATTAATGATCTAATTCGCGGGCTAGAGGATCAGGAAATTCTCACTAATTATCGCCAAATTATCAGCTATCTACGCAGAAAACACCCCCAAGCAGAAATTGTCATTCAGTCAATTTTGCCACATGGTGCGGGGGGGACAACTTGGGAAGGAAAAGAAAAACTCCTAGCTATTCCCAATTCTCGAATTCGCAAATTAAATCAGGAACTGAATAACATCGCTACTAAAAAAGGCGCGAGATATCTCAATTTACATCCCCTATTCACCGATCAACAAGGTAATCTTCGTTCAAATTTTACCACCGACGGTTTACATCTGAGTCCCCCTGGTTATCTAGTTTGGCGGACTGCTTTGCAAATGTATACTAACCAACAACTAACACCCCAACTTCCTCAACCACAAAAGGTACAGTCAACAAATAGGATATAAATCCAAAATTTCTATCTAAATCGGCTCCAAGCGCGAGAAAATCAAAAATAGTAATTATTAGTGGTCAATCTCAAATGGATACAAAAGCTTTTAAACGCAGCCTCCAACATTCAGCCAATTATAATCGTAAGGGCTTTGGTCATCAGGCGGAAGTAGCCACTCAGTTACAGTCTGAGTTTCAAAGTAACTTAATTCAGGAAATCCGCAATTCTAACTACACTCTCAGCCGTGGTAATGTCACAATCCAACTAGCCCAAGCATTTGGCTTTTGTTGGGGTGTAGAAAGGGCTGTAGCCATGGCCTATGAAACCCGTCAGCATTTCCCGACAGAACACATTTGGATTACTAACGAAATTATTCACAATCCATCTGTGAATAAACGAATGCAGGAAATGCAGGTAGAATTTATTCCCGTTATTGATCAAGTAAAAGACTTTTCTGTTGTTGGTAGCGGTGATGTGGTGATTTTACCAGCTTTTGGTGCCAGTGTTCAAGAAATGCAAATTCTCAATGATAAAGGTTGTCAAATTGTTGATACTACCTGTCCTTGGGTTTCTAAAGTTTGGAACACTGTCGAAAAGCACAAAAAAGGTGATTACACTTCAATTATTCACGGAAAATACAAGCACGAAGAAACCGTTGCGACCAGTTCTTTTGCTGGGAAATATTTGATTGTTTTAAATTTACAAGAAGCAGAATATGTCATTAACTATATTCTCTATGGTGGCAATCGTCAGGAATTTTTAGCTAAGTTTGCTAAAGCTTGTTCTGCGGGATTTGATCCTGATCAAGATTTAGAACGGGTAGGTATTGCTAACCAAACAACCATGCTCAAAGATGAAACCGAAAAAATCGGGAAAATGCTAGAGCGAACCATGATGCAGAAATATGGACCAGCAGAGTTAAATCAGCATTTCCAAAATTTCAACACTATCTGTGATGCTACTCAAGAACGTCAAGATGCTATGCTGGAATTAGTGGAAGAAAAGGTAGATTTAATGATAGTTATTGGGGGGTTTAATTCATCAAATACTACCCAATTACAACAAATTGCTTTTGATCGGGATATTCCTTCCTATCACATTGATTGTGTGGAACGGATTCAATCAATTAATAACATTGAACATCGGCAATTAACAGGAGAATTGGCAATTACAGAAAACTGGCTTCCAGTAGGGAAAATTAAAGTTGGGGTTACTTCTGGCGCTTCGACACCGGATCAGGTAGTTGAAGATATAATTGAGAAAATTTTTGCCCTCAAAGCCACAGCCACTTTAGTTTGACAATACCTTAGCTAAAGTAAAAAAAGCCTGAATTCGGAGGTTGGGTTTGGCTTGGCTTAACCCAAACTCCCAAAAAATGGCGAATAATTGAAGGAATCTACAAAAATGTCTGGTAATACGTCTTTTGATCAACTCCAACCTGCAAATCAACAACAAGCTACCGTCTATTTACCTTATATTCAGGGTAGTAAGCGAAATTTATTACCCTATGCCATCAGTCTTTATAAAACACGTCAGTTGGAGGGACAGCGTAAAATTGAGGGTGGTAAGAATATTTCTTTTGTTGCGACTTGGAATGATGCCACTTTACCCTCAGATTCAACCATTTGCCGAATCCAGTTTGAGACTAACTCTGAACTAACTTATGAAGTAATGATGCCAAGTTTTGAATTTATTAGTTTTTTAATTGAACTAATGGAAAACTATAAGCGAAATAGCATCAGCGATTTTCCTAAATCTTTTTACCGCAAACTTTTACACTTAGACGATTAAAGCAGAAATAGATATAGTCACGGGGATACCTACGCATACCCCCATTTTCAAAATTCAAAACTAACTAGGGGGTGCTGAAAAAGTTGTCTGTGAGGGCTAGGAGTCAGGAGTCAGGAGTCAGGAGTCAGGAGGAAGAATTAGAAGAAGAGAAGAATAGTATTGAATCTGGTCAAGTGATAGGTTTTTGCTGATTTCAACCCTTATT
>NZ_JAQMTJ010000174.1:0-2801 GCF_028330815.1 Dolichospermum lemmermannii CS-548 | reverse complement strand
TAGATTTTGATGACATTTTTGGTGATTTACTGTTTCTCAAATGCCTTTTTTCACTTTATCTGTTTGTTTTGATGCTCCCTTTGATTTTCATCTCCGTAATTTCCCTCTGTAACATTTTGGGGTGCGGAATGTGGGTTTTATCCAAAATTCCTTCTGAGGAACAACGGGAAAAGCTTGAAGCCTTACTAGTACCTGATGAGAAAACTTGGTACACACAACTAGACCAGTTACGGCGAGCGCCAACTCGTCACAGCAGTCCCGCTTTGATTAATGCTTTAAATCGTCTAGTAAAAGTGCGTTCCCTGGGTATCAACACTTTAAATTTCTCTGGTATCCCAGCCAGCAGATTAAAAGCCCTTGCCCGCCATGCAGCAACAATTCGAGTTCAGGCGATTGCTCGTATGCCTTTTGAGCGAAGAATTGCGACTCTACTTGCCTTTATTCATACATTGGAAGCGGAAGCTGCTGATGACACCCTCGATGTGCTGGAATTGTTGATCAAGGATTTACTCTCCAAGTCAGTGCGGGATGGAAAAAAAGAACGGTTACGCACCATAAAAGACCTGGATACGGCAGCTTTACGATTGGGTGCAGCCTGTGCAGTGATACTTGACCCCAATTGTGAAGATAAAAGTGTGCGTGAAGTCATTTTTCAACTCATTCCTGAAGATAAGTTACAAGCGTCTGTGGCAAAAGTGGAAGAATTGGCCAGACCGCCTGAAGATGACTATTACCCAGAACTATTAAAGCGTTGGACAATTGTTCGCAGATTTCTCCCTTCACTGCTGCGGACAATTGATTTTCAAGCAACAATTGCTGGTCAGTCAATTCTGAAGGCTGTGGAATTTCTCAAAAGTATTGAGAAGAAAGCAAATCCCAAGATGGATACTGCTCCACTCAATGGCATTACTAAAGGCTGGTTACAATTAATTGTACAACCCAATGCAGATATTGACCGTCGTGCTTATACTTTCTGTACCTTAGAGCGATTGTGTGAGGGATTGCGTCGTCGAGAATTATTTATCACTCCTAGTATCCGTTGGAGCAATCCCCATGCCAAATTACTACAAGGGAAAGACTGGGAATCAGCTAGACCACAAGTTTGTCGCGCACTGAACCTGCAACCAACACCCGGTGCGGAACTGTCTAAGTTGAAACAGCAACTCGATTCGGCATTTCATCGTACTGCCAATAATCTGCCCAGCAATGCATCGGTACGCATCGAGCCTAATAAAAAAGGACGTGATACTTTAACAGTCACCAATTTGGATAAGTTGGAAGAACCTGCCAGCTTGAAAACTCTAAAAATACTGGTAGCAGAATTACTTCCCCGTGTGGATTTACCAGAAGCCTTACTGGAAATCCATGCCAAAACCGGGTTTATGGATGAATTTAACCACGGTAGTCAGGATAGCTCACGAGTAACTGATTTACACATTAGTGTCTGTGCAGTGCTGATAGCTCAAAGTTGCAACATAGGTCTGAAGCCAGTTATCCGGGCAGATATCCCAGCCTTAACTCGTAATCGACTGGCTTGGATACAGCAAAACTACTTTCGTTCTGAAACCTTGAAGAGTGCTAATGCACGGTTGGTCGATGCTCAAACTCAGATTCCATTGGCGCAGACTTGGGGTGGAGGAGAAGTCGCTTCGGCAGATGGCTTGCGTTTTGTAGTGCCTGTGCAAACACTAAATTCAGGACCCAATAGCAAATATTTTGGTCGGGGTCGGGGTATTACTTACTACAACTTTACTTCAGACCAGTTTACGGGTTTTCACGGTTTGGTGGTTCCTGGAACGCTCCGCGACTCTCTGGTTGTGTTGGTTGGGCTTTTGGAGCAACAGACTTCTCTTCGTCCCAAGGAACTTATGACTGATACAAGCGGTTATAGTGATGTGATATTTGGTCTTTTTTGGCTACTGGGCTACCAGTTTAGTCCTCGACTGGCTGATGTGGGGGAAGCTCGCTTTTGGCGTTTGGATTCGCTTGCAGATTATGGCGTTCTTAATGGAATAGCACGGCAACGGGTCAATACTTCTTTTATTGAGAATTATTGGGATGATATGTTGCGAGTTGCAGGTTCTTTGAAGTTGGGAACGGTGAGTGCAATAGATATTATCCGAACTTTATACCGAGGTGATAAACCTTCTGTTTTGGGTCGGGCGATTGGGGAATTAGGGCGTATAGCCAAAACTTTGTACCTATTGAACTATATTGATGATGAGGCTTACCGTCGTCGCATTTTGACTCAGTTAAATCGGGGTGAAGGACGGCATGGGCTGGCCAGAGTTATATTTCATGGTCAAAAGGGAGAGTTGCGCCAACGTTACCGGGAGGGACAAGAAGACCAACTTTCGGCTTTGGGCTTGGTGGTCAATGCTTTGGTACTATGGAATACATATTATATGGATGCTGCACTGGCTTCTATTGGCTCCCAACAGAGCATAAATCAAGAAGATGTAGCGCGGCTATCGCCTTTGGGACATTCTCACATCAATATGTTGGGACGTTATCATTTCTCTTTGCCTGTTGCCGTTATGCAGGGGGAAATGCGATCGCTGCGTGATCCAAACGACCCTAATGAACAGGATGATTAGAATGCCTGTGTAGTAACCGTTTCAGCCTTAGCGTAACTTTCTGTACCGTTGCTCATTTCACCCCTTTTACTTTAATTGATTAGTCTAACTTATAATTGTTTCTTGAATATCTTCTTTCGCTTATCTATTGACCTCTCCAGGTGGTGTGCATTCTTATTGCTTCTTATTGAGAATAGATTTTGATGACATTTTTGGTGATTTACT
>NZ_JAQMTJ010000173.1:0-8630 GCF_028330815.1 Dolichospermum lemmermannii CS-548 | reverse complement strand
GTTGAATAAAACCTGATCTATCTCGACTAATTCTATGTCTGGACTCTCTAGTAACTGATTGCCAATTTCAACAGCTTTATGATGAAGATTTCGGCTATTTAAAAAAGTGACTATTTCATCGAAAACATAAGTTGTCGTGACTAAGAATGGTTTTGAAATCGCTAAATTAGACCAGTTTTGTATTACTTGGTGATGAGCATATTCATTTTTTATCTCCAAAGCTAGAATATAGCTTGTATCTAAAAAAAATATGTTTTTCATTTGTTATACAAATAATGATCATGATTAACCGCTCCATCTTGTACATCACATTCTACAGGATTTTTGCCTAAGTCCCAGATTGATGATGACTTTTTGATCCGAGTAATTATCAGCTTTTCGTGGTCTGCAATAATTTCAAATTCTTGAGATTCCCCTAATAGTTCTTTAGGGATAAATAAGCCTTGTTCAGTTGCTTTTAACCTCATGTTTAATTACCTAGTTGATTTTGTAGATATATGATAATTTTAGCGTGTTATTGGGTTTTTCGCACTTGGTCAGAGTGTAAATAGCGATTCCTACGGAGCGCTTCGCTATCGCACTACAAGATCACCCCTCACACTTAACCCCAATAGGCGATCGCACTTTATCAATCCAACCTACAAGCGATCGCCGATTACACTTAACCCCAATAGGTGAGCTTATGGTGATTGACTTTCAGCTTTCTTAATCAAGCGCAAACCAGCGTGTATCGTCGCTAGATAGTAATAGAAAATCCAACTGTACCAAATGGCTTTGTCATAGTCCTGTTTTTGCTGGTCATTATGATGTCGTATACCAAATTGATTAGCAATAACAAACAAGTCTCCCTCGTCTTTCTTTGATATTACTGTCTTAAGTTGAGGACGCAGGAATTCAAGAACATCGGACAAATCTCGGATTGCATCACGTCTCTCATCTAAAGACGAGCGATAACGCCTAAACTTAAGAATTGCAGCTTGAACACGCCGCTCAACATTATCAGGATCATGTGTAGGTAAACTTGCAGCAAATAAATTTTCTAGTCCTTGTTCTGGAGATTCTAAAATCTCTCCATTGTCGGAAAGCTCATATCCTTCCTTGTACTCGCATAAGATTTGATTAATACCATCTCTAAATTCTTGCTGACCTGTTTTCTTATCGAAAGTATGGTAGTGATAGCCACAATCATTGTAGCTATGGAAATACCCATCAATCGGTTTAGAAACATGGTCATAGAGAAACTCGATAACATCGAACAAATCATCTTCTGAGTAACTCTTGCATTTTTCCTGAATTGGCCACAATTCAGGTTTTCTAATGGCACGAAACATTTGAGCTTCAATGTCAGAACCTAATTTACCTGGCACATCTTCATGATCTACGCAGTAATAACCAAAATCTTCTTGAAAATAGTCTTTATTCAAAAACTCAAGGTAGAAATTGCTAAATAGCCTAAGCAGGATAGGCAAGTCATAGCGACTTACATCAGGATTTTTGCCAGTACGAATGGAATAGTATCTTCGGTTACCCATAAACTTCTTAAAACTGCTCTGGGCTATCGCTTCACAATTATCTATCCTACGCGATCCTGCGGACTTCTTCAATGGTCAGATGATTGTAATTTAATACCCAAAACTTGAGTATATGCACCCCTAGCTTGAGTTACCCCAATTGTCCGCTGTGCTGACTCTATCATCGGACGGCGCAAGCTCACAACTATAAACTGTGCCTGTTCTGCCTGTTGTTTAATCATTCTCGCTAATCGTTCCACATTTGCACCATCTAAAAACATATCCACTTCATCAAAGGCGTAAAATGGAGATGGACGATAACGTTGTAGGGAGAAAATAAAACTTAATGCAGTTAAAGATTTTTCTCCCCCAGACATGGAAGCAAGACGTTGGACGGGTTTTCCTTTGGGGTGTGCGACTAGGTTTAAACCACTGTTAAAAGGATCTTCAGGATTATCTAGTTGTAAATAACCGTCACCATCGGAAAGAATAGCAAAAATTGATTGGAAATTCTCATTTACTGCGTCGAAAGCTTCTTTAAATGCCTTTTGACGGAGGGTGGTAAAATTTTCAATTCTTAATAATAATTCTGTCCGTTCACCTTCTAAAGTCTCTAATTTTTCGGTAAGTTCTTGAAGACGACTTTGGACTTTATTGAATTCTTCCAAAGCTAACATATTTACAGGTTCCATTGCCTGTAAACGTTTACCTAAACTCCGCAATTCTTTTTGTAAGTCTTCTAAATCAACTTTATTGGGAACTTCTGGAAGGGGACTTGGTAATTCTGCACCTAAATCTCGCAATTGGTTTTGCAGTGCTGTTAAATCTTCCCGGCGTTTTTGTTGAGTTTCTTGCAGTTTCTCAATTTCCCATTGTAATTGTTGTTGACGCAATAAGAGCGATCGCAATTCGGTTTCTGCTGTATCTCGGTTTTTTTTCTCTTCCCCTAAATTCTCTTCTAATTGACGCAAATTAGCTTGCATTGTGGTAATCAAATTATTCAATTCTTCAACTTGACTATTAACTGTTGCTTGTTGCTGTTTTCCTGTCGTTTCTTCTTGTTGATATTGAATTACTCTAGTTTGGGATTCTTCTATTTTTTCTTGTAATCGTTGTTGTTGATTTTCGAGATTTTTTAATTGTTGTTGAACATCTCGCAATGCTGTTTCCCGTTGTTGTAATTCCTGTTCTTGGATTTTAATGATAGCTTGGATTTGTTGCCATTCGCTGGGAGTTTGGGAAGATTCCAACTCAGCTAAAGTATGTCTTAATTGTTGAAGTTGAGTTTCTTGTTCTGGTAATTCCCGATTTAAAATTTCTAACCGGGATTGTGCAGATGTGAATTTTTCCGTGTTTTGGGAAAGTTGAGAACGAGTATTTTCTAACTGCGTTGTTAAACCTTTAATATCTTTCTTTAACTGTTCTAAATATAATTGTTGTTCCCTGCGTCCTTGACGTGCTTCCGTTAATTCTAAAGTTAATGTTTTAGTGCGAGTTCCTAAATTAGAAATTGCTTCTCCACAACGTTCTAAAATCCGGTCAATATCTATTAAGCGAGATTTCAAATTAGCGACTTCCTGAGATTCCCCGGCTTCACCGTTATCAAAGCGTAAAGATGAACGTTGACTACTACTACCCCCAGTCATTGCTCCGCTAGTTTCTAATAATTCCCCTTGTAAGGTGACTATGCGATATAGTCCCATATTTTTCCGAGCTTGGGCAAGAGTCGCAAATACTACCGTTGCACCAAAAACATAGGCAAATACATCATGATAACGGCGATCGCATTCTACCAAATCTACCGCATAACTGACAAAACCATCAGCTAAACGCAGAGTTGCATCTTGAGTAAATCTAGGGACTTTAATCTTATTTAAAGGTAAAAAAGTTGCTCTCCCGGCGCGTTTTTGTTTCAACAGTTCAATTCCCGCAGATGCCACACTATCATCTTCAACGACAATATGCCCTAAACGTCCACCAGCAGCCATTTCCAAAGCCAATTGATGTTTAGGTTCAACCTTACCCAATTGCACTACCAAACCGCATAAACCGGGCATTTCTGACTGTAAAATTACTTTACTAGCCTGTGTTCCTTGTATTTCCTGTTGTGCCTGTGTTTGTGCCTCTAATTTATCTAACTGACGTTGTTTATCTCGTTGTTCTTGTAAAAGTCGCTTTTGGGTATCTTGTTGAATTTGTAACTCTTGTTCTGTCGCAGCCAGATTTTCGGCTAAATTCTGAATAGGTTGAGTAGAAGCATTAAATTCTGTTTCTAAACGCGCACATTCAACTTGTTTTTGGGCTAATTCCGGTTCTAAAGTCGCAATTAATTGAGATTGTTCAGAAATCAATTCTTGTAATTGAGTATTGCGTTCCTGTAATTGCGCTTGTTCAGTGCGTTGGGGTTCGAGAATATGCAGCAAAGATTCCATTTGCCGATTTAAAGCCGTTTGTTGTTGTACCCAAGCTTCCGAAGCCGAGGCAATTTCCGCAGCAGCTTGACGAGAAGATTCTAAATTTTGTTGGGCGGTGTCACGTTCTGTTTGTAGAGACGTTACATTTACCGTTTCTATATTTTGTTTTTTCTTAGCTTCCTCTAAAGCAAGTTGATATTGTTGAATTTCTTGGTAAGTTTGATTTAATCGCTTTGTAGATTCTTGAATAGATGCTTCCAACTCCCGTTGTTGACGTTGGAGTTGTTTCCGTTCCGCTTCCTGAGTAGCGAGATTTGATTGAACAGACAGAAGTTCCTCTTCCCCCAAAGCCTTTACCCGGAGATTGAGTTGATCTAAATCAGTAGTTTTTTGATCAATTTGAGAATTAGTTGTATTTAACTGAGTAGTAAAATCACTGAAATTGCGATCGCCCTCTTGAACTTGTGCAACCAGCTTCTCCTGCTGTGCTTGGAGAGAACGCCAAGATAACACAGATTCCCAGGACTGCTTTTGGATAAATTCAATTTTCAATAATTGATACTTTTCCGCCTTAGCCTTATCTTGAGACAGGCGATCGCATTGTATACTTAACTCAGTCTGAATAATCCGACAACTATCCTCCTTATCCTTCACCTCATCCAAAGTAGACCTAGCTTGGATAATCTTCCGATCATAAGTCGCCACCCCGGCCAACTCATCAATAATTTCCCGACGTTCCCGCGCATTCATCGAGATAATACTAGTTACATCCCCCTGTAACACCACATTATACCCTTCAGGATAAATCCGCAGTTCCTCCAAATCCTCATGTAACTCAGTCAAAGTACAAGCCACACCATTAATATAATAATTAGACGTATACCCCCCCTGCTGAGACACCCGCAACCGCCGAGTAACACTCCACTCAGACGATTTTGGATTTTGGATTTTAGATTTTGGATTTTCCCCTACTTCCCCTACTTCCCCTACCTCCCCCACTTCCCCTACTTCCCCTACCTCCCCTACCTCCCCCACATCCTCTCTCTGTGCCTTTGCGCCTCTGCGAGAGACATCCGAAATATCAAAAGTCACAGTTACACTAGCTTCCAGCGCCGAACGTCCCTTATGTTTTTGAGCATTATTCACCAAATCCGGTAAACGTTCCGCCCGCATACCCTTAGAACTAGCCAGTCCCAAACAAAACAACAAAGCATCTAGAATATTTGATTTTCCAGAACCATTAGGCCCAGATATGACAGTACACCCCGGTAGTAAAGGGACAGCAGTAGTCCCACCGAAGGATTTAAAATTGGTAAGTTCAACGCGCTTGACATATACCATGAGGCACTGGTTAACTGGAAAAGAGGTTAAGTAAACAAGTGTACCAATTATTTATCCTTTCGTGACTAGGAAAGAGGGGAAATTTGGTAATTGATATGCTGTGGGTTCTGGGTATTTAATTGGTCATACTCTAAATGTATGGCGACAATATATTTTAAACGAACCACAGAGACACAGAGGACACAGAGGGAAATACAAGGGGGTTGTTTACATCTGGTTTAAAATTGCTATATGTTAAGTTGCTCATAGATGTATTTATGGAAATTCAAACGCCAGATTGGGTTAAACACGCGGTTTTCTATCAAATCTTTCCTGATAGATTTGCCAGAAGTCAACGTTCCCGTGACAGTTTCTTAAATAATAGCAATTTGGAAGCCTGGGATGCACCACCTACTCTCCAAGGTTACAAAGGTGGTGATTTATGGGGGGTGCTGGAAGAATTAGACTATATTCAAAGTTTAGGGATTACGGCAATTTACTTTACACCCATTTTTCAATCTGCTAGTAATCATCGTTATCATACCCATGATTATTACCAAGTTGATCCCATGTTGGGGGGAAATCAGGCGTTACGAGAATTACTAGATGCAGCCCATTCACGAAATATCAAAATAGTTCTTGATGGCGTATTTAATCATTCTAGCCGAGGCTTTTTCTTTTTTCATGATGTGTTAGAAAATGGTTCTAATTCTCCTTGGGTAAATTGGTTTAAAATTCAAGACTGGCCGCTTGCACCTTATGATGGACAATTACCTGCTAACTATGATTCTTGGATAGGAATTCGCTCTTTACCAACCTTTAATCATGATCATCCAGATGTAAGAGAATACATCATGAAAATTGCCGAATATTGGTTAGAATTTGGCATTGATGGTTGGCGTTTAGATGTACCCAATGAGATTAAAACTCCTGGTTTTTGGCAAGAATTTCGTCAACGAGTTAAAGCCATTAATCCAGAGGCTTATATTGTCGGTGAAATCTGGTCAGATGCCCGTGAATGGCTCGATGGTACACAGTTTGACGGGGTGATGAATTATTTATTTAATGAAGCTGCCATTGCCTTTGCAGTAGGCGATAAAGTCGTATTAGAACACGTCAAATATCGGGATTGTCCTCCCTATCCTGCCCTAGATGCGACTGAATATGCAGCCAAAATTTACAGCCTTTTGGAACTTTATCCTTGGGAAATTCAACTAACACAATTAAACCTTCTTAGTAGCCATGATACAGCCAGATTAATGAGTATTGCTGACAGTGATCAAGCAAGTGTAGAATTATGTAATCTCTTATTATTCACTTTTCCTGGTGCGCCTAGTATTTACTATGGTGATGAAGTGGGTTTACCTGGAGGAATAGATCCTGATTGTCGCCGTGTTTTCCCTCCTGAATCTGACTGGAATTCCAAAATTTTAAATACTCATAAACAATTAATTGCTATTCGGCAAAATTATCCGGCTTTGCGAATTGGCAAATACCAAGTTCTCTATGCAAAAGAAACAGTTTATGTATTTGCGCGAATTTTAGAAAGTGAAGAATTAATTATTGCTGTGAATGTAGGAACTGAAACTATTACAGTCAACCTAGATTGTAGTAGTTTACAAAGTCAACCAAATCAAGTTTTATTTGGGAATGGGGAAATTATCTGGAAAGAGGAAAATGTTTGTTTAATTATTCCTCCCCGTAGTGGTTTGATTTGGGGATAAATGTTAAAATGTCAGTTGGGAATGGTGAGTGATATTTTTTTTGCCGGTGGTGGGTATTCTATATCGTAGGAGTGATGCTGCAATTTGGATAACAGCAATTTTTGAAGTATGGCTAATTTAGGGAATGATTACTTAGTTCAGCGCGGTAAGCAGATTGAGCGAAAGAAAAGAATTGTTACATATATTGGAATGGTTTCATTTGGTGGTTCAATGTTGTTTGGAGGGGTTAATACCATCAAACAGGCTTGGGAAAAACCAAAGCAAGCAGTAGTTCAATCGGCTGAGACTGATTTACAGAAACTGGTTAAGGGGTATGAGTTAGTTTTGCAGCGTGAACCTAATAATCAAACAGCTTTAGAGAAGTTGTCCATTATGCGGTTAAGGTCGGGGGATAATCAGGGAGGGATTGTCCTAATTGAGAAGTTAATAAAATTACATCCAGATAGACAGGATTATAAAACTGTGCTGGCAGATGTCAAGAAGAAAATGGGAGAGTAAAACTTATATCATAATTGTTTATAATGTAGTTTGATCGATATAAAACTATATCCCATCTTAGAGGATGTTTGAAAAGTGGTATTCCGTAATTTTCATCACATTCCTACCCCCCTTTCCCCTTGTAAAGGGGGGAAACAATAAAAATCCAGTTCCCTCCCCTTTACAAGGGGAGGGTTAGGGTGGGGTAAAAAATATTTGATACATCAACCATAACTTTTCAAACACCCTCTTAGCTAACACCAAACATATTCTTCCAAAATGGAAAATTATGGACACCCTGAAACTTGCTCCTTCAACACAGTTACCAGATCATACTCAATTACCCTGTGAAGATGGAAATTTCGTGAAAAATTTTCAAGAACATCCTCAAAGTATTCTGTTAACAGAATCTATCTGGTCAAAATTACAAGCAATTCATCCAGATAAGCAATTTTGCATAGGACAAGATAGCGGTATTTATTGGCGGATTACAGAACCACCAGAACGAGGTGCAGAAGCGCCAGATTGGTTTTATGTTCCTGATGTGCCACCGGCTCTAAATGGTCAAATGCGCCGTTCTTATGTGATGTGGCAAGAATTAGTTGCTCCCCTAATTGTCATTGAATTTGTATCAGGTAATGGTAGAGAAGAAAGGGACGAAACTCCATATCAAGGAAAATTTTGGGTTTATGAAAAAGCGATTAGAGTACCTTTTTACGGTATTTATGAAGAAAAGAAATCATCATTAGAATTATATCATTTAATCGAAGGGCAATATCACCTGATGCCACCTAATGCAAGGGGTCATTATGTGATTGAAAAAATGGGTGTTGAACTAGGAATTTGGCAAGGAACATATAAAAATGTCGAGTTACCTTGGTTAAGGTGGTGGGATTTAGCAGGAAATTTCTTATTAACAGGAGAAGAACAAGCTGAACAAGAAAAACAACGGGCTGAACAGGAAAAACAACGGGCTGATAAATTAGCAGCGAAATTGCGAGAATTAGGCGTTGAATTTGATGATTGAGTAATCTTGATATGATGTAAAACCTCTATCTCGCAAGGAACTCAAGTTCCTTGCTAATAGCGAAAGTCATCTAAAGATGACTAAATATTAGAGGATGTTTTAAAAGTTTTTAATGTGTAAACAGACCCCTCTCCAAACCTCTCCCCTACCAGGGGAG
>NZ_JAQMTJ010000172.1:0-7935 GCF_028330815.1 Dolichospermum lemmermannii CS-548 | reverse complement strand
TAGATTTTGATGACATTTTTGGTGATTTACTGTTTCTCAAATGCCTTTTTTCACTTTATCTGTTTGTTTTGATGCTCCCTTTGATTTTCATCTCCGTAATTTCCCTCTGTAACATTTTGGGGTGCGGAATGTGGGTTTTATTGTGTTCACCTACTTAGATTAAAAAAAGACAGAGATTTCCTCTGTCCTAAAAATATGATAATTAGAGTCTTAATGGCAAAACTTAGTAACGGTCGCGTCCACCACCACCATATCCACCACGTCCACCACCACCACCACGATCTTCTTTGGGTTTAGCTTTGTTAACTTTTAAGCTGCGTCCCATCCATTCAGCACCGTCAAGCGCAGTAATTGCGGCTGTTTCTTCTGCCTCTTTTTCCATTTCTACAAAGGCAAAACCTCTTTTCCGACCAGTTTCCCGGTCAGTGGGTAGTTGGACTCTCTTCACGTTTCCATATTCTGCGAAAACCCCAGTTAGGTCATTTTCTGTAACATCATAGGATAAATTGCCGACGTAAATTGACATTGAATAGCTCCGAACACTAAAAATTTGACTTTTTCTTTAACTATAATATCAGCACTGAGATAAAATCCGCCATAGGACTTAAAAAAGACACATATTGTGTGTGTCTTGATAAAATTATGATTTATTGTGGATGTTCAAACTTAGTAACGGTTGCGTCCACCACCACCACGCTCTTCTCTGGGTTTAGCTTTATTAACTTTCAAGCTGCGTCCCATCCATTCAGAACCATCAAGTGCAGCAATTGCTGCTTCTTCTTCTGCATCTGAACTCATTTCTATAAAGCCAAAACCCCGGACACGTCCGGTTTCTCGGTCAATAGGTAGTTGAGCTTTTTTTACAGTTCCATATTCTGCAAAAACCTGCTTGAGGTCTTCTTCTCCGACTTGATAGGACAAATTACCGACGTAAATTGACATTGAATAGCTCCAGAAATTAAAAAATGGGCATTTACAGTATGAATAAAAGAAATGCCTCAACCATATAATACCCGTAATTAAGGTTTATTTTCTAATTGGGCATAGAAATTTTTTCTCCGGTAGCATAACCCTCCAAATCACCAACCGTCCCATACAACAACTAGCCAAAGCCCAAATCACCAAAGTACGACTCACGAAGATGTGGGAGAAGGATGAGATTTTGTAATTGGCATGGAATAGGATTTTGGTAGTTTTAAATCAGCAAATTCACAGATAGAATTAAAAGCACAAAAACGGCAATGGTTGCCGGGATTTGGGGGAAATATTTGACTGAAGTTGCTATTTTTAGCTTCATATTGTTGCAAATCTTCTTGATGTTGATGGGCAATATTTGCTAACTCAGATTCTAAAGCTTTAAACTCACTATTACTAATAGTAATTAATTCCGATTTTTTACAAACTTCCAAATTATAAAAAGATGCAACTGCGGGTTTGCCAGGATAAAGATAACGGGCTGCAAGTAAATAAACTAATGCTTGTCTGTGGTCAAAAGCCGATCTACCTGTTTTAAAATCTAAAATATGTAAGGTGCTATCAGACTCAATAAATATACAATCCATAGCGGCATATAACCGAAAGCAATAATCTTGTTTTTCAATCACAATCGGTTTGGGAAAACCTTCATCACCGGAAGTTAATTCCAGAATCCGCTTCCCTAATAATAAAGGGGCATTTTGATATTTTCTTAAAATTTGTAATACCCGATATTTAACAGTTTCATGAGTCTGACTCAATCCCAATAACCTCGCCACTTTTTCCACACCATCAACCTGAGTTAACCAATGCAGGTGATGATGAAATTCATATACACCTTTTTGGGCAAGAATGCCAATGCGCTGGGGTGGGGTAGCTGTTGCCAATAAGGCCTTGACTTGGGGTTCATGCTGTCGCGCTTTGATAAATCCTCTTCTCATTTGGCAATGCCAATGTTCCTGTCCCCGGCTGGGGGCAAATAAAGACCAAAGGTGGTAACTAACAAAGGGTCTATCGGGGGTTGACATTGCTCATGTAGAGTGAGAGAAATTACCTTGGGGATACTTGCGGCTTAGTGGCTGTTCCACAGCTTTGCTGGATGTTTCCTAATAGTAAATAGCAATAATCATGCACGGGAGAGAGTGGCCATGACGAGTAACCCTAGCAATTCCGGTAAGATAAAGTTTGGTACTGATGGCTGGCGCGGAATTATTGCCGATGATTTTACTTTTCCCAATGTGCGGAAAGTAACCAGGGCAATCGCTAGTTATCTGGAAACTGCCTATAGTAAAGACAAACCTGTTTTAATTGCCTACGATACGCGGTTTTTAGCTGACGAGTTTGCCCGGACATCTGCCGCTGTTTTGGCGGATTTGGGCTGGAATGTGAAAATTACTGATCGGGATTGTCCCACTCCAGTAATTGCCTACAATGCCCGTCTGCTCAATTCCGCAGGGGCTTTGATGTTTACTGCTAGTCATAATCCTGCACCCTATTGTGGAATTAAATATATTCCCGATTATGCAGGTCCTGCGACTCCAGAAATTACTGATACTATTGTCGCCAACATAGAAACGGCATCGGATGAGTTACCTGGAAGTAACCCATCTGGGACAATTTCTACTTTTGATCCAAAGCCCGATTATCTGAATTTTATCTACACCTTGTTGGATGTGGAAAAAATTAGAAGTGCGAACTTAAAGGTGAAGTACGATGCCCTTTATTCTACTTCTCGTGGCTATTTAGATGAAGTCCTGCAACACACTGGATGTCAGTTAGAAAGTTTCCACGCTTGGCGAGATGTGCTTTTTGGCGGTGGGATGCCTGAACCCAAAGGGGAACAGTTAGTTGAGTTGGTGGCAGCCGTCAAGGCTGATCATGCGGATTTGGGTTTAGCTACCGATGGTGATAGCGATCGCTTTGGTATTGTTGATGAACAAGGTAATGTCCTCACTCCCAATACAGTGCTGTTAGTTCTAGCACGACATTTGATTAAAAACAAGGGTAAAAGTGGGGCAATTGTTCGCACTGTGGCAACTACGCACTTATTAGATAATTTTGCTGCTAAGTATGGCTTGCAAATTTATGAAACTGCGGTAGGTTTTAAATACATTGGTGAGAAAATGCGGGAAACCGCCGTTTTGATTGGTGGGGAAGAATCTGGTGGTTTAAGTATTATTGGGCATATTCCTGAGAAAGATGGGGTTTTAGCAGATATGCTAGTAGCTGAGGCGATCGCTTATGAAGGTAAGCCTTTGAGTCAGTTGGTACAGGAAGCTATTGCGGAAGCTGATGGTCCCTTGTATAACAATCGTTTAGATTTACACCTGACGGAAGCTCACAAAGTTGCGGTCATCAATTCTTATACCCAAAATCCGCCTTCAGAAGTGGCAGGAATTGCGGTGAAAGAAGTGGGAAGGAAAGATGGTATTAAACTGTATTTAGAAGAGGGTAGCTGGGTGTTGCTGCGTCCTTCTGGGACAGAACCTTTGGTGAGAGTGTATATGGAAACCAACTCACCGGAAAAACTTAGCCAGATTGCTAAATTCATGGAAGCTGAAATTGCTAAGTTAGGATAATCTGTCATCTGAATGATGATGTATAGCAATCCTAAAAGTAAGACATGAACGCGCAAACGTGCCGTAGGCATACATCTCTTTTTTTCTCTACCTCTGCGCTCTCTGCGCCTCTGCGGTTCGTTAAAAAAAATTAATTATGCTTACACAACTTACTTAGGATTGCTCTACAATTTGTGAAAAACTTATATTTTTAAAGTTATGATTTGGAAAATAGTTGCTAATTTTTTAATATTACTAATTATAGCTATTTGGGTAGTAGTGATCGCTCTCATTTCCGTCCAAAATGCTACTCCTGTATCTTTACGGTTTTTGGGTTTTCAATCAATCCAAATTCCCTTTGGGTTGATGTTAGCTTTTAGTGTAGCTGTCGGTTTATTAGGTACAGCAGTTTTGCAGCCTTTATGGGGGTTGGGAGAGTCGCAATCTAGGGTAGATGAAGATGCGGAGTTTTTTGTTGATGATGAAGATTTTTAGAAGTTTTTAGATCCCCGACTTCTACAAATTCAATTTGATAAATAACAAAATTGATCAAAGAAGTCGGGGATCTTGATTTTGGGTTTTTCTCACGGAAAGACGCAAAGAGAAATAGATAAAAGATAACCCACTTAATTAATTTTCATGCCGATTTAACCAAGTTACTAAATCAGAGATAGTTTTAATTCGCTCAATTGCTTGTCTATCTTGAGTTTCCCATGATTATTGACCTCTGCAAATACCCCCTTGACAATTTCCCCTTTTCCTTAACTTGTCACCAATGATTGTTCCTCGCCATGACAGGTAATAGTCATTGTTCCTCGCCATGAGAAGTTCCGGTAAATATTTATATAATATAATAGGAGTTAAATTTTACCAATCACCAATTCCCAATCACCAATCACCAATTCCCAAATTATGACACAAACACTCCAAGCGAGAGATATTGATTTACGCTACTTAATTGATAATTTTGGCATTGAGTTAGTTTTAGATGGACAATTATTTTGGGAATGGCAAGAAGAATTACCAGAACTTACAGATTTAGATAAACAACTTTTAAACAAAATAAAAGCTGGTTACTTGAATCTTCTCAATTATCCGCCATTACTAGAAGATGTTGTCCGCATGGCAGTTGTAGATCCGATACTTTTTATCGGTGATTTTTACCTATCTCCCTTTTATGTAAAATCAGAAGAATCTATAGATATTGCCGTACCAGATGAAGACGTAATCATCAAAGGCAGAATGGATATTTTAGTTTTAAAAGACCAATTCTGGGTGATGATTATTGAATCAAAAAAAGCTTCTTTTTCTATTGAAGAAGGACTCGCACAAATTCTCTCTTATATGTTAGGTAATCCCTATCCTGATAAACCCAGTTTTGGGATGATTGCCACAGGTAGCGAGTTTATTTTTGTGAAATTAGTAAAAGGAAAACCACCCCGTTATGCTTTATCAAAAGGTTTTTTAATGCGTAATCCTGGAAATGAATTGTACGACGTGCTGCGTATTCTCAAGCATTTAACTCAATTGGTAACTGCTTGAATTTTTCAAAGTTGGCTCAGTGTACCTAACTATTGCGGCTCGCAAACATAAACGCTCCGGCTTCACGCGCTCGGTGAGCGAAATCATGTCGCAGCTCATGAAAAGTTACATCATGGATAAGTTCCCACTCTTCAACATTTGCTTGTGCTTTAATGTTTTTCCACCAGCGATGAATGCCCGCTTCAGTTAGCCGCTCACTGCGTTGAGAAGTAAAAGTGTAAAAACTCTCAGTATCTCGTCCACCGTGATAAATATATTCATACAAAGGTCGCGCGGCTATTGACACCACTACAACAGGTTTTTTTCCACTGACGGACTAAGTCGTAAATTTAGCTGTTGATAAGGTTCAGAGGATTCACTTAAATCTATTGTTTTTGGTTCTGCTGGAATATTATTGATCAAAAGATTATACTTACGGTCAATTAATCCCTCTAGATAATACATCCCACCACTACCCGTAATAGAAAAAACCCTGTGATTAGAAGTAGAAGATACAGCTTCAACCCTAGCACCAGAGACAACTTTTCCCTTAGCATCAGTCACAGTTCCCGATAGGGTGTAGGATCTAGCAAAGGGAATAACAACTTCTGTAAAACCTCCCGCCACAACTTCAATCGCCACAGCCGTATTTTTAGTAGGAGACCAATCTAAAGGATAACCAGAAGGATCTAAATCCAGGCGATACATTCCTGGTTTTAGGGATGCAATAATCCCATTATCGGTAACTTCTGATCGATATTGGGAAACAGGCTTGTTATTGACAATTAAAAGTGAACCTGATTTCTTGACAATTAAAGGCTCTGTCGGCTCTTTAATGCCATTGTTATTCTTATCAAAAAATGGTTTAAAAAGAATACCGTTATCCACTCTGGGTCTAGCCTGGAAAGAATCATTTAAACAAAAACCACGTTTGAAGTCAAAGCAAGATGCAAGGGAAAGCCTAAATCTATCTGCATTTGATCCTAAACCAATATTACTATAATTAGCTTGTAAAAATAAACCAGAAAAGATTTCATGGGCAAAATTAGTAATAAATCCCGATCCTTCTGAGCCAATGCTATAGCCTAAATCTATCTCGAACTTAGACTTATTAGGCTTAAACCGCCAACTTAGAGATAATAAAGAGTTACCTGTGGAACTGGTGGAACTAATTGGGGCAAGGGTTTGATAATTTAAAACTAGAGAACTATAAGAATTGTATTCCTTTAACGTAAGTAAGTTGGCGTTAAACAATCAACATATGTAACGAAATGTAAATTCGACAAATACCTTATAGATAGGTTATTTAAGGGTTTTTACGAAAAAAATGTATATTGATTTTATCGTGCCGACTTACTTAGAGTTATCTAAAATATCATAAATAAGGCTAGTTTGGGTACTGAAGTCATTACGAAAGTGTTTGAGTTCAAAATTATCTTTTCTGGCAGTGAAATTCCATTGTAGGTTACTCACATTATCCCGTTCCAGAGTTAGAGAAGCAGAAAATTTTCGTCCTGATAAACTAGCTTTTGTACCGATATTGTACCTAAAAGGCGAATTAGCACTGTAGTCATAATTAAAATTACTAAATACCGATAAATTGGGTAAAATATTTTGATTAATTCTCAGGCGGCTACCTTGCAAATCGGTAGCTAGATTTACCTGGAGTTTGGAGTTAGGATTGTAGCGAATATTTGCGTTAATTTCCCAGTCTCTTTGAGGTGTTGGCGTTAAAGCTGAAGCTGTAATTTGTAAAGGAGTATTTTCGGGTTGAAAAAATAACTCTGTTAAGCCCCGAAAACCATCTTCATAACTACCACCCACTCCTAAGGTCAATTCTTGAGATATTCCATAACGGTAACTTGCGGCTCCACGCAAATCAGTAAAGCTACCTAAAAAGTCGTTGTTATTACCAGAATTATTACGTCCTGTCCCGACTGATACAATTAGGGCGGAAGCTTTATGAGGTAATTGTCCAATAACAATTGGGAGTTGAAGGATTCTTTCTTCTGGTTTAGATGTCAATTTCCCTTGGGCATATAACAGTAATCGCACCTCAGAGAGAATGATATCGTTAAAGCTGTACTCTCCTGATTCATCAACTAAAACCTCTGCAAAAACCTGCTGATTATAGGGAGAAAGTAACTGGACTAAAGTTCCTGGAGCCGCTTTCCCTCGGACTGTTTGACCAAAACGCGATGGTTGGACACGAATTTTTGCTGATCCACCATTGCTTGGGGGCATGGTCAATCCCCAGCGTTGGACTGTGGTTACACCCCAAAAGGGATTGGGACTGGTGCTACGCCAAAAGGGGGATTGTGAGCCTACAAATAGGTCTGTAGAGTCTTTTTGAAGAGTATAGCTGGCTGAACCCAATCTCCAACTGTTGTCATTTTCGGTTTGAGTTTCATTGAGACTGAGAAGCCATGCTCCTCCCAATAAGCTACCGCTACTAGTAACTGTTCGATTTTGAGTGGCACGGGAACGGAAACTTTGGGCAGATTGTTGATTATTTATGGTGGTGACAGTGAATGAAGGGGCAAAAATATAGGGAATATTAGTGAGGTCAATGGGTGGCTCAACGGTGGCCTTGCTGAGGTCTGATTGGTTGGTGCGAGGATATTTGATTTGGATAGCATAATTATCGATGTCAAATTCTGGAGTAATGCCAAACCAGTCTTTAACATCGCGGATAGATAGAACAGCGCCTATTTCGGGGTCGAGTCTGAGACGACTAAGATCAACCTGAGTTCGATGTAAATAAAAAGTCTAAAAGTACGTAACAGTAACAGTTCTGTCAATAAGTATTGGTTATTGAGAATTAAAGCCCACACCAAAAATTTCTCAAAAAATTAATTTTTTGAAATGTATTTACTATTAG
>NZ_JAQMTJ010000171.1:0-8581 GCF_028330815.1 Dolichospermum lemmermannii CS-548 | reverse complement strand
GTAAGTAGACGAAAATAAATCAAAGTAGATTAAGTAATGTAAAAAATCTGGAGATGATTTCGTAGTAAGGGCTTCAGCCCTCAAATGAGGAATAAATTCCTCACTACAAACTTTGAATTATTCAAGCCGTTCTACTTATCTAAAAAGTTTTGTTTTTGTTCTTCTTTTGTCCAATTAACAATACTAACATGAACAGCAGCATCTCCAGACCAAATTTGAGTAGAAATTGCGTCATGAATAATCCCACCATTACTAACAATATAATCTAAACTCGCTTTTCTCCCTGAAACCTGAGCAATAGAATTTGTCCCAACTAACCCCCCTCTTCCTTTATTACCTAATAAATCAGATGCTTTTCTAAACCAAAATACACAAAAATCCGGTTGTCCCTTTACCTCTGGGAAAGCCTGATATATCTTTTCTACATATTCATTTCCTAATTCTATTCTCAGCTTTTTACCACCTAAAAACGGTGGATTTCCAATAATAGCATCAGCTTTGACCCATTCACTAAACAAAGCATCTTGACAAACAATATTATCATCCAAACTATCCAAAGGTAAAGCAGGTTCAGTCAAACATAAATCATCAATCGCAATTTTCCGCGCTATCATCAAAGTTACCCGCGCTAATTCCACAGCAAAAGGATTTGTATCCATACCATAAAACTGTAAAGGTGTTACCAAACCCATTTCCATTTGTTGACTTTCCGACCTATTCAAAGACTGGATTTTTTCTAAAAGCATTCTTTCCACTCTTTTCAATTGCTGATATGCTATATAAAGAAAATTTCCCGAACCACAAGCAGGGTCTAAAACCCGATAACCTTGTAATTCTATCTGCAATTTTCCCAGTTCTTTAACTGTATTTGCTTCCTCAATTTTATCCTCCCAATAACGACTAATTGTGGGACGGACAATTTTCATAATATCTCCCTCGGAAGTATAATGAATTCCCTTCGCATGACGTTCTTTTTTATCTACCGTTCCTTCAAATAAATTCCCAAAAATCGCGGGACGGACTTGACTCCAATTCTCCCGCGCAGAAACATCTAAAAAATTTAATTCTTCCCTAGTTAACTCAATGGGGTCAATGCGAGAAAATAAACCACCATTAAAATAATCTACACCTTGATAACGTCCCGCAGGAGTTTTTCCCGGTAGATTCATTTCCCGAAATAAACCACCTAAAAGATCATAGGAACTTGACCCATTCATACAATCTTGAACACAAGAAACAAACAAATCACGGGGTAACAATTGTCTATCTTCCGCAAACATAGCTAACACACATTGTAAAACAAACCGCTGTGCTGTTAACTTTTCAATACCCCTAGCTTCCAACTCTAATAATAACTCTCCCATACGACGAGCCGCCCTTTCCGTCACTTCCACCTGGTTATTTTGGAATATAGGAGTTTTTTGACCTAATTCCATAAAAGCCAACGCTCCCGACCGTGCTGGTAGTTCCTCAAGAGAGATTTTATCTACAGGAGTATCTATCTGAATATCAAAATCAAAAATCCAGAATTGATCAAAATTACATAAAATCACATATTTAGGACGGTTAGGGACTAACCTAGTCCAATAATCAAAAGCTTGGGAATAATGTTTATTTAGGTCTTCTCCACGCTTTTTCATTTCAATTAAAACGCGAGGTTTCCAAACTAAGTCAGCAAAACCGGTTTTTCCAGTTTTACTACCTTTTTTAATAGCTTCCTCATATTTCGCTCCAGCTTCCAAAGCACCCTCATGACCAAAAGCGCGAAAAAATCGGTCAAGAAAAGTTTGTGCTTCCTTACGTTCTTGTCCAGTGATATATTGGTTGCAAAATTCGACGAATTTAGATAAACTTTCTGGTGTTGATGATGTCATAGTTTTTTTCTGAACAACAAGATACCCGACTTGTCAATAATTACAAAAATAGCATTTAACTTCCCCAGCAAATCCCGCGAAAAAAGAAGAATTGGGGGTTGACAATTAATTTCAAATCTGTTATCATAAACTTGACGAGGAAGAACTATCATCAAATAATCAAGCTCAAGACCCACAGAAAAACCCTTGAAAACCTCTTACCTTCGTGTTCTTCGTTGCTTCGTGGTTGATTTATCTCATCATCAAATCCCGCGAAAAAAGAAGAATTAGGGGTTGACAATTAATTTTAAATCTGTTATCATAGGCATGACGAGGAAGAACTATCATCAAATTCCGCGAGACAAAAACCAGAAATCCCGATAAAAACCGGGAATCATCTCCACTAAGGAACATCAATCGGAATCAAACCATTTTCCGGCACATAACCAGAAAAACAACCATCATCAGAAGACACCAAAATCAACCGCAGAGGATAATCTGGAGGGACTTGCAAATCAGCCCAAGGTACTGCTATTTCCAAACAAGAACCTAAGGCAACTTGGGCGCGAGTAGCACGAGGATACCATAAATGATCGTCTCCTGCTGCTCGAAACTGCACAGATTGACTGAGTAAATTCACTTCTAAATGATGGTGAAATAGATAATTTAAAGGTGCGCTGTCCGGTACTTCTGCTAGAGGTATGGAACTATTCACCATTGTTCTATCTGGATAATACCAAAGTAGGTGTAAATCTGGTGGTAAATCCTGACCGGGAACAGCGCCAGTTTTAAAATCTACTCGCACATAAAAATTCAAATGGTCTACCCCATACCATAAACGTTGAATGGTGCTGCTATTGTGCATTGTTCCCCTTGCACCACCAACTTCAATCCGTCCGGCTTTATCCCAATCCTGTTCATCACCTTTACCATCTATGATCGGATGAATAAAGCCTTGTGGTTTATGGTCTGCGCGGGCTTCATGGATTTCCAGCGGAGTGTGCAGATATGGGGGTATGGGTTCATTTAAGGCTTTGTAAATGCCATAGAGATGTTCCCGAAATAATTGGTCAAAAATGGCATCTTGATTGGAAGAATGTCCTTCTCCAAACCACCAAAACCAGTCTGAACCTTCAGCAGCGTATAATGCTTCCCAAGCTGCGGGATTGTTTTCTTCTGTGGCTTCGGGATGATTTGCTAAGACTTGTCTGGCTGCGGTGAGATAGTCCCAGGCGCGGTTTTTAACTGGATCGCCGATCCATGTGGTAAAATTGCCATCTACCCAAGAACCGCTATGGAGTTGTTCACCGGGAATAGTTGCGGTGGGTGGGTGTTTTTCAATGAATTCGGAAACAGTGACAAGTTTGATATTGGATTGATTACTCAAACTTTCGTATAATGTTTCTAGGAATTCTTTCCCATCTTGGGGATAAAATTCCCAACAATTTTCCCCATCTAGGGCAATTGTAACTAACCAAGGTTGATCGTCGTTACTTTCTTTTTGTTGTTTAGCAATAGCTTGCAAATGTCCCACTAAATCTGCTGCGGCTTTTTTTGCTGGCATAGACCCGTAGGTAAAGCCAATTAGATCTGATAGTCTATGATCACGGAAAACAATCGCCACTTCACCTGCTGGAGTTTGCAGACGATAGGGACGATACAGCAATTCTGGTTCTTGGACATTTCCCGCAGCGTCACGATGAAAAAAGTGTTTTAATGACCAACCTAAAACGGCTTCATCTGAACAAATCCATTTAAAGCCTTGTTTAATAATATACGGTAAAATTTCCGGACTAACGGACTGTTCGGAAGGCCATAAACCTCTAGGATCTTGTCCAAACCTATCTATATATAAATCCCAGGATTTTTGTAAATGTCGAGGAATATCTTCCACCCACTGAAACCGCTGTTTGGGTAATGTCATTTGTGGCACAGCTACCCGTCCGGCGTTAGTATCAGCTAATAAAGGTAGAATTGGGTGAGTGTAGGGAGTCGTGGTAACTTCTAATTGTCCACTGTCCTGCATTTTCCGATGTTGGGGAATAATCTGGCTGAGAATTTGCCGTTGTTTGGAATAAATGCGCTGGCGATCGCCTAAACTAAAATTACGTCCTTGTGCTAACCATGCAGCAATTTCTGGATCATTCCAGAATAAAGGATCAATCCAAGCTAAATTATGCCAAGCTAATAAATCACCATAATCTGATAACTGCCAATTTGCTAAACACCAACTTTGTCCTTGTTCCTGTCTTTGATAATATAATTCGGCATAACGAGGATGAGGATCAATCAAAGTATGATGGTTAGCATCAAAGAAATGTTGAACAATAAACTCCTTTTGTTCACGAGTCAACTTTTCTACCGACGTTAAACTAGCAGTTAAATAAGGGTCAAAAGCCGTACCTGCAACATAATCTTCTATTTGCAAGATTAATGAAGGCACTAAATTCACAGTTTGGTGTAACTTAGGATACTTCTCTAACAATAATACTAAATCCAAATAATCCTTAGTTCCATGTAACCGTACCCAAGGCAAGCGATATTGCTGACTAGTCACCAAAGAACTACCATTTTCAGGAGACTTGTACAACGGTTGATGTTGATGCCAGATAACCGCAACGTGCAAAGGATGAGACATATAATATACAAAAGAGTAGGTGAGGGGAAATAGATAACGGGGAACAGTTGACAAGTATATCTTACCAATTACCTCTTTCCCCATTACCCATTACCAGTGATTTACATGATTTGTTCTATCTCAGAAATTTCGGGAATCATTTCTTTGAGACGGCGTTCAATTCCCATTCTCAGAGTCATAGTAGAACTAGGACAAGAACCACAAGCACCCTGTAATCGGAGCTTAACAATTGGTCCATCCAATTCTACAATTTCCACGTTACCACCATCAGAAATGAGATAAGGGCGCATCTCGTCTAATACGGTTTCTACATTTTCTAGCGTTAGTTCCATTCTTTTAGACCTGCTTAGTAAATAAATTGGTAATTATCCAAGTTGCTAATTATCTAGTTTAGGCTGGAAATGGATAATTGGTTAGTTGTTAAGTAGGTCGGCGTTAAAAAATCAATCTATGTAACGAAATATAAATTAACGAATACCTTATAAATAGGGTGTTTCACGGTTTTTACAAAACTAAACATATATCGATTTTATTGGGCCGACTTACTTAGTAGGGGCGAAGCATTTGGAAGATAAATTATCGGTCATTGCCAAAAATAGTTCTCCAAATGCTTCGCCCGTACAGTTGTCAGCATTTGGAAGATAAATTATCGGTCATTGCCAAAAATAGTTCTCCAAATGCTTCGCCCGTACAGTTGTCAGTGGTAATAATTCTTGCCTGTTCCCTGTTCCCTGTTCCCTGTTCCCTTTCACTCAACTATTGTAGCGATCGCTTCGTCAATTCCAGAAGATACACTAGGTAATTCCAGACAATATCCCGCACCGTAGACAGTCTTAATGTAGCGTGGATGACGAGGATCTGGTTCGAGTTTGGTTCTCAAATGACGAATATGCACGCGAATAGTCTCAATATCATCATCAGGATCATAACCCCAAACTTCTCTGAGGATTTCGCTGGGGGAAACGGTTTGTCCGTGACGTTGTAGCAAGCAGTGGAGTAACTCAAATTCTAAATGAGTCAATTTCACTGTTGTTTTGAACCAGATAGCCTCAAATCTTTCGGGAACGAGAGTAATCGGTCCATAGTTGAGAATTTCGCTATGTTTTGCAGCTTGGGGAATCCTGTCCGTGCGTCTTAATAAAGCCCGTACCCGCGCTAATAACTCTTCTAGCTCAAAGGGTTTGGTGAGATAGTCATCCGCACCAGCATTAAAGCCTTCTACCTTGTTTTGAGTTTGGCTTAAAGCAGTTAACATCAATACAGGAATTTCGGAAGTGCGTTCATCCCGACGTAAGCGTTGACAAACTGTAAACCCATCTACTCTAGGTAACATGAGATCGAGCATAATTAAGTCTGGTTGTAGCTGGAGAGCCAGCGCCTGACCTTTGATACCATCTTCGGCTTGACTAACATCGTAGCCCGCCATTTCCAAGTTGACGGCAACAAGTTCTGAAATCGCTGGGTCATCGTCTATGACAAGAATCCTCGGCATTCTTAAAAATTATAACTACTTTATTTAAGGATAATTGACGTTTCCTCGACTACCAAAATTTCGCTTTGCTGATTCTGGGAAAAAGTTGAGGGGTTGTGAGATCATGGAGCAAACTCTAGACAGTTGTTTTCCTTGATATATAAAAAGATTACCACCTCAATTATAAAAAATATGTTAAACCTAATATAAATATTAAAAGTAAATGATTGTAATATTTATATGTATAAATACGAGTATTTGCCGCCCTATTTTTTGCAAAATGGCGTGACCATGACGACTTATACAGCTTTATGGGCTAATCGTGATTGGGAGAGTAAAACTACTCACCCAGAACCAAAATACCAGGAAGTCATCTTCACAGGTGGTCAAGGTGTGCCAATTTTTGGAAAAGTTGCTATTCCCCCAAATGCCCATAGTACGATTCTTGGCACTTATGGTATTACTGGAGAATTAGACCAACAATGGTTTTTAAGAATTTTGGGACGCAAGGCTTACGCCCAAGGCTATGCTGTGGTGTTATTTGATTGGCGGGCGCATGGTAAAACCGCAGAATTATCGCCAACATTGACTTCTGATGGTTTGTATGAAGGGGAAGATTTTGTCAGAATTGCGGAAACTGCGGCAAAAATGGGTTGTCCTTCACCATTTTGGTTTACGGGCTATTCTTTGGGAGGACAGTTGGCTTTGTGGGGAGTGAAAGCTGCTGCGGATTTAGCACCTAAAGACATTAATATTGCGGGTGGGGCGGTGATTTGTCCGAGTTTGGATTCGTTCCGTTCACTGACTTATTTGGTTACACACCCTTTTGGTAAATATATTGAATCTCGCATTGCTAAGGAATTGAAAAAACTGGCCTGGAAAATTCATGCTGTTTATCCTGAATCTATGCAACCAGAAGCTATTGAACGGGCTAATAGTATTTGGGGATTTGATGAAGAATTGGTGATTGAACGTTTGGGTTTTGCCACCGTCGCTGATTATTATCAAGCCAGCAGTGGGTTAGAATTATTACCTAAATTGTCCAAACCAACTTTAATTTTATATGCTGCTGATGACCCTTTATTTGATCCTGCCATTATTCCTGATTTAGAAGCCGCTGCTACGAAAAACCCTGACATAGATTTATTACTGACTCGCTACGGTGGCCATGTTGGTTATGTGAGTAGCAAAAAATGTCAAAATCAATATGAAGATCCTGATCAATGGTGGGCTTGGAATCGTGTTTTAGAGTGGATAGAAACAAGCCGTAGCCAAAAAATTGAAAATGGTTCTATGCAAAAAAGTAAAGTTTAATTATTAGCGATTGTGTTTAATTTTAATTGGCTACCTGCACCTAAAAAATTAGATTTGTTATTAAATGATGTGCATATTTGGCGCATTAATTTAAATTCATCAGAATCACAATTACAATTTTTTCGAGAAACTTTATCTAGTGATGAAATTGCTCGCGCCCAAAGGTTTTATTTTCCTGAACATCGGCAAAGATTTATTGCCGGACGCGGTACTCTCCGCGCCATTTTAGGGCAATATTTGGGTATTGATCCCAAACAAGTAGAATTTGAATATCAGCCCCGTGGTAAGCCTTTATTAGCGGCTAAATTTGCTGATCAAGGATTATTATTTAACTTATCTCATTCCCAAGATTTAGCTTTATTGGGGGTAAGTTATCAACATCAAATTGGTGTGGATTTAGAATATATTCGCACTATGTCTGATTTGGAAGGTTTGGCAAAAAGATTCTTTTCATCTAGAGAATATGAACATCTGCGACTTATTTCTCCCCAAGAACAGCAACAAATATTTTTCCGTTATTGGACTTGCAAAGAAGCTTATTTAAAAGCCACAGGAGATGGTTTAGTAGAGTTAGAAGAAATTGAAATATCTTTAACACCAAATCAACCAAGTCAATTACTTGTATCAGGAGATTGGAATTTAAGAGAATTAACACCAGCAGAAAATTTTGCGGCTGCGGTTGTAGTTGCAGGTAGCAATATTAATTTGCATTGCTGGGAATATTACTGAAAAAGAGTTCAGAAGTGAGAATCAATTATTGGGGATACTGAATTCTTTTTTATTCCCTCTTCTGACTTCTGACTCCTATTCTAGATACTTTCTATTTCAAAATCGCGTAAGTGGGCTTTAAATTTTTTGCCAAACTGCACTAAAAAAGGAAAGTTAGCACTCACGGGTCTACCCTGCCATTGGGTGACAATAGCCACTATTTCTCCTTCTGTACCTTTGATGTCAAAAGCCTGACCGCGATGTTCAGGATGATGATAAACTACTACTGATTCTTTCACTTGCACGCGATCGCCTACTTTCATAATATCTTATGTATCTAACTTTTTTTGTTCCCAAACCATCTCCACAGCTTTTTTGAATATAAAATCCAGCATGATTTAATGGCAAACTCAATTTTACAACACATCGCGCTATTCAGCCGTGGAACAAACTTGTATATTTCTTATTAAGATGATTGGTAATGGGTAATTGGTAATGGGTAATTGGTAATTGGTAATGGTAATACTCTTTTCCCTACCTCCCCTACCTCCCCTACCTCCCCTACCTCCCCTACCTCCCCTACCTCCCCTACTTCCC